>NZ_JAMXEX010000022.1:0-31200 GCF_025370775.1 Ancylothrix sp. D3o
TCACTGGCCCCTCAACATCTGCTGGCAAATCGCGAATTCCACCGGCACCATAACATCCAAGGAGGCCGGCAGGTTCACTGGCCTCTCAATATCCCTCACCCCTGGCACATTCACGGCTTTATTAAATTCAGGGGTTCCGGTGAGGTTCAAGGTGTTGGGGAAGTTGGTGGTATGTGGGATACGATGTTGGCCGGTGGTGGCAAGAAGATCGCTAAAGTTGGCGAAGTCTTTGGCTGCCTGTGATGACAAGAAGGCCGGTGATCCGAGGGGATGACAACCATCCTCAAAGCGTTATACAGTAAGACTTTCCGCCTATAACATCAAGAAAAACTTCTACGTTAGCGATGCCTCCTAAATCTAATCATTGGATCAATAGTCGCGCTTAGAGAGCTTTTTTTGACCAAAATGGCTGTCACAGGGGCTGTGGATAACCACCTATCTTTTTTTACCTCAAGTGGCTCAATACCTTGCCCATAAAAGCTTTTAAAACATTTGTCACCCCGTCAGGTTGTTGCATCCTCTGAACCATTAAATAGGAATTCCCCCAACGTCCGATTTCTTCATCAAATTGTGTCAACGCCAAAATCCGCGCAAGCAGCCTTTCATACAGCGCTGCCTCAACACACTGACAACCATCACTCTTTACCTTTAATACCAATTCTTGAAAATAAAACTACAAATATGCTATACTGTTAACTGCCGTAAAGTGGGAGCAAAAATATGGCAGGCGTTTGCAAAATAGAAATCGCGGAAACGGAAGAAGAACTCAAAAAACTGCTCAGCCAGCAGAAAACTGGTTCTGGAAAAGAAAGATTACAACTATTGTACTTACTGAAAACCAAAAAAGCTCAAAGCGTCACAGAAGCCGCTTCTCTGCTGGGAAGAAATCGCGTTACCCTTCAAGATTGGCTGAAAAAATACCGGGACGGAGGACTCGTTGAATTGTTATGTAAAAAAGTGAGTACCGGACGCCCCAGAGAAATACCAGGTGGCTTGGAAAAAGCTTTGGAAAACGAACTTCAGTCGCCTGAAGGGTTTAATAGTTATGGAGAAATATGCCAATGGTTAGAAGAAAGATTAGGCAGAAAAGTGAAATATAAAACTGTACATCAATTAGTGCATTATCGACTTAAAGCGTCACCGAAAATAGCCAGACCCCAAAGCCAGCAACAAATGCCAGAAAGATTAGAGGCTTTTAAAAAAACTTTTTAGAAAATATAGCAATGCTCAGTTGGATAGCAATAACAGCAATGGGTAAGGGCGATAAGGTGAGATTTTTGTATCAAGATGAAACACGGATAGGACTCAAGACAATTAGTGGAAGAAAAATTACTGCACGGGGTGTAAAACCAATAGGAAAAGTACAATGGAAATTTCAGGCAACATATATATATGGAGTAGTAGAACCCAAAACTGGAGAACATTTTTTTTATGAGTTTACCCATCTAAATAGTCAGTGTTTTGAGATATTTTTAGAGTTAGTAGCCCAGAAATTCGCTGATAGTATTTTAATTATTCAGTTGGATAATGGGGGATTTCATAAAAAGAAAAAATTGAAAATACCCAACAATATTATTTTAATGTTTCAACCAGCACATTGTCCAGAATCAAATCCAATTGAACAGGTGTGGCAATATCTTAAAAAAGGGTTGAGATGGAAATTACCAAGCTCCTTAGAGGAGTTGCGGATTTTAATTACTGAGCAACTCGAAAAGATGGATTTAAAAATAATTGCTTCAATTACTGGGAGAAAATATATATTGGAGGCGTTATCTGTAGTTGGCATTTAGAGAATTGGTATAACCCCCCCTCAGAAGTCACCGCAATCATCATCGACTCAGAGTGCTCCACATCACACGCTACCTCCCGCGCTGCCTCACCTCCAACACTCTTCACTTCCTCCACCGCAACTGAAAGTACCGTATCGCCAGAGATCGCTTCAACAGGCGCATTCCCCTCGGACATTTCCCCAATTACTGACTTCGTTACAGTCGGTGGAACAGATTTATCCGTATCAGTCCCCTCCTCGATAAAATATCCCCTCAACTCCTCTCGCAGAATAGCCCGCGCTTGGGAAATGCGCTTGCATACATTCTGGTAGGAAATCTCTTGCTGTTAGGGAAAAGTCGGATCTTTAAAGTCGGAAAAGTCGGCTTTTACAAAAAAATAGTGACAACTACATAAACAACGGGTATTCTAAAGAAAGACAACCAGCGAGGAATGTCAATTCTTCTTCCGACAGGTGTAAGGGTGCTGTCGAACTCAGGCTGACTACCTCTTTTGATAGAGGTTGGATACCAAGCGGTTGAGGTTGGCCTGTACTAATGCTTTGCCAGAAGCTAATACAGCTATTAGAAGCGGAGGAGGAGTTTTATTCTGTCAAGCTGCTCTAAAGGCTTTCTGGAAATCCAATCAGCAGCATTGGCCACCCACGTTCAAAGCTACGTCCAACACTTATAGTCAAAAACTCTATGTCCAATCTAACTCGACAGTTCATTGCCCAGCACCAGGATGGTTTCTCTATGAAATGGCTCCCGAAAATGTTGTAGGCAACATTTTTGATACATCCGTAATTCACTCATCCATAGATATTACAGTCTTATACATAAAATTGACTTGAATACAGCCCTGGTTACTTAATAGATACCCTCGATCTACACACTAAAAATATGGAAAAACAAGTAACTATCTATAAAAAATATAACATTAACGCATTATATGATTAGAAAAATTAATGATCATCAAGAACAATCTACTTGTTTTCTAGTAGGGGGAACAAGCTTATTAATACAATGCGGTGAAATTTTATTAAGCAAAAGGCATCACATATTAGGGATCATCTCATCTGATATAGCGATAAGTGGATGGGCCAATAGAAATAGCATACTTTATATAAATCCCCAAGAAGATTGGAAAGCTTTTTTAAGCCAATATTCTTTTGATTACTTGTTTAGCATTGTCAACTCTTTAAAATTACCATCAGAAATTTTGGATCTTCCCCGCAAAAGAGCTATTAACTACCATGATTCTCCTTTGCCAAAATATGCGGGGATAAACGCTACATCTGGGGCTTTGATGAATCGAGAGAAAACCTATGCTGTCACATGGCATCAGATGACCGATCAATTCGATGAAGGGGATATTTTAAAGCAGTTTCCTGTCGAGATTGCCCAGAACGATACTGCCTTTACCCTGGATGCTAAGTGCTATGAAGCTGCCATTCATTCATTTAATGAGTTAATAAACGAGCTATCTGAAGAGAGAGTTAAGCCTAAAACACAAAACTTAGAAGAGCGAACCTACTTCTCGCGGTCTAAGACCCCAAAGGCAGGTTTTATCTTCTCTTGGAACCGTTGCGCTTTGGAGATAGATGCCTTTGTTCGGGCTTTAGACTTTGGCTCCTACCGTAATCCACTTGGTACCGCGAAATTTTCGCTCGAAAATGAATTAATTATAGTATCCAAACTTGAAGTTCTTGACTCGCTCTCAGAATTTCCTCCAGGAACCATCACAGTCATTGAGCCTACTTTTATTAAAGTTTGTACAGCTAGTTATGATATAGCGCTGCATCAGGTATTAACCGTCGAGGGTCAAAACTTATCAATTTCTGAATTGGTAGCCCAATTTGGATTACATAAAGGGTATCAGTTTAAAGACATCGCTACAGAACTAGCGAAGGATATTGAGACGTTTGATAGCGAAATTTGCAAACACGAGCTTTTTTGGGTAAATAGGCTAACGACATTGCGGCCCATTAATGTTCCTTACGCCAAGTCCACTACATTGCAATTGAAAGCAAAGTGCTATGTGGATGTGAACGTTCCTTTATCGCCTAATGTTATAACTTTTCTGGAAGAGTGTCACCCAGAATGGAACCGGGGCAACTTTGTGTTGGCTGTAATCGTCGCATATTTGGCTCGTCTTGGGGGAGTCGGCTGTTTTGATATAGGATTTAGAACTATAAACTTGCCACGCCAATTAAACGGCATAGAGAATTTTTTGGCTTCCTATATCCCCTGCCGTATAGACATCAACTTAGACCAGAATTTTCAAGCAGTTTTCGCTGCTGTGCAGGAGCAAGTAGAGTTAACGAAACGGCACCAGACTTATCCTCGTGATATTGCAGTCAGGTATCCAGATCTGAAAAAAACGCTCTCTGGGCAGAGCCCACAACTTTTTCCAGTAATCGTAGAGCAAGTAAAAAACTTGGTTGAGCGTGAAAAACAGCAGAGTAACGCTTTAACAATAGTGATTCTAGAAGATGGAAAAGAATGCTGTTGGAGCTATGATCCGGAGATATTTGATGAGAGCAGCATTGAAAGGATGTTGCATCAATTTGAAACTTTTGTAGAAAGCCTTATCACTAATTTAGATGGAATCGCAGGCCATCTTCAGCAGTCGATTTCTGAATTGTCCTTGCTGACAGAAAGGGAATGCCACCAGCTATTAGTCGAGTGGAATAACACAGAAGCTGAGTATCCGCAGGATAAGTGTATCCATCAGTTATTTGAGGCGCAGGTTGAGCGATCACCCGACGCGGTGGCCGTGGTTTTTGAAGGAGAACAACTCACCTATCGTGAATTGAATGCAAAGGCAAATCAGTTGGCGCACTACCTGCAAGGTTTGGGCGTAGGGCCAGAAGTATTGGTGGGCATCTGTGTAAAGCCTTCCTTTGACACGGTTGTGGGAATTCTGGGCATCCTCAAAGCTGGCGGTGCTTATGTGCCACTTGACCCCAATTATCCACAAGAACGCTTGGGCTTCATGCTAGAAGACACTTCTGTGTCTGTGTTGCTTACCCAGACGCAACTGGTTGAATTGCTTCCTCCCTCCTCAGCGCGTGTTGTCTGTGTCGATGGTGACATAGAAAAAAGTGCTTTCCACAGTTCAGAGAACCCCAGCAGCACAGTAACGCCGGATAACCTGGCTTACGTTATCTACACTTCAGGCTCTACAGGAAAACCTAAAGGCGTGTTATTGGCACACCTTGGGCTGTGCAATCTAGCCACAGCACAGATTCAGCTATTCGGCGTACACTCAGACAGTCGAATTCTTCAGTTTGCCTCGTTTAGCTTTGATGCCTCGGTTTCGGAAGTTGTCATGGCTTTGATATCGGGAGCAACCCTGGTATTAGCAAAGCGGGACTCTT
This sequence comes from Ancylothrix sp. D3o, assembly GCF_025370775.1. Lineage (NCBI taxonomy): Bacteria > Bacillati > Cyanobacteriota > Cyanophyceae > Oscillatoriales > Microcoleaceae > Ancylothrix > Ancylothrix sp. D3o. Next base: position 5,150 of record NZ_JAMXEX010000022.1, read on the forward strand.
TAATGCCAGGGCCTGCTTTGATTGGGCTGCTGCGCGAGGAGGCCATCACCACTGTTACCCTACCCCCGTCAGTTTTGGCGGTACTGCCTCCCAAAGAGTTTCCAGCATTGCAGACAATTATCGTCGCCGGAGAAGCCTGTCCTCCTGACCTCGTGGCACGTTGGGCATCAGGCCGTCAATTTTTCAATGCTTACGGGCCAACAGAAACCACCGTCTGCGCCACCGTTGCCCTTTGCAGGGATGGAAGTCAGAAGCCAACCATCGGGCATCCCATCGCTAACACCCAAACCTATATTCTCGACCCTCACAATCAACCCGTTCCCATTGGTGTTCCCGGAGAACTTCACATTGCGGGTGTGGGACTCGCAAAAGGTTATCTCAACCGTCCCGATTTGACTGATGAGAGATTCATCCTTAACCCTTTTAGTAATGAACTCGGTTCGCGCCTCTACAAAACTGGCGACTTAGCTCGTTATCTCCCGGACGGCAACATCGAATACCTCGGTCGGATTGACAACCAAGTAAAAATACGCGGGTTCCGCATTGAATTAGGCGAAATTGAAGCGGTACTCAGCCAGCATCCCCATGTCAGAGAAACTGTAGTCATTGCCAGCGAAAATATTACGGATGGCAAGCAATTAGTGGCTTATGTTGTCCCTCATCAACAATCAGCACTATCAATAAGCGATCTGCGCCGCTTCCTAAAAGAGCAATTGCCTGATTACATGATGCCCAGTGCTTTTGTTGTGCTGGAGTCACTACCCCTGACTCCCAATAGAAAAGTAGACCGTCGCGCCCTAAGAACCCCCGAAAAGCGGAACGAACTGGAAGAGTTTTTTGTCGCTCCTCGCACTCCGATTGAGGAAATGTTAGCCAGCATTTGGGGGAATATCCTCTCAATTGACTCGGTGGGCATTCACGACAATTTCTTTGAACTGGGCGGACATTCTTTATTAGCTACTCAAGTAATTTCAAGAGTGCGCGACACGATATCCATCGAATTACCATTACGCAGTTTGTTTGAAGCTCCCACGATTGTCGAATTCGCTTCGCGGGTTGAGATAGCGCTCAAAAACGGAAAATCTGTAGAAGCTCTGCCTCTTCTACCAATTTCCAGGTCAGAGTCCATCCCATTATCTTTCGCTCAAACGAGGTTGTGGTTCCTCGATCAATTACAGCCAGACAGTGCATTCTACAACATCCCGCTTACGTTACGTCTTTTCGGTCAGCTCAATATAGCGGCGCTACAGAGTAGCATCAATGAAATTATCCGGCGGCATGAAGCCTTACGCGCCAACTTTGCGACAGTAGAAGGTCAACCCGTTCAAGTTATCGCCTCAACTCTTAGTTTTCAACTAGAAGTTGTGAACTTGTTGCACCTCTCTGAGAGCCAACGAGAAATTGAAGCGAAACGATTGGCTACGGTTGAAGCGAATCGACCTTTTAACCTGGAGCAAGAGCCTTTACTCCGAGGGGAGGTGCTACAGCTAGGTGAAACAGAGTACCTCTTGCTGCTCACCATGCACCACATAATTTCTGATGGTTGGTCGTTGGGCGTATTCGTGCGGGAACTAACAGAACTTTACCAAGCTTTCTGTACAGGAAAGCCTCCTGTTTTACCAGAGTTACCAGTACAATATGCCGACTTTGCGGTTTGGCAACGACAGTGGCTAACTGGAGAAATACTAGAAACCCAACTTCACTACTGGAAGGAACAACTCAAGAACGCTCCGAATTTATTAGAATTGCCCACAGACCGAGCGCGACCGGCTGTTCAAACCTTCCGGGGAGGATATTACTATGCAGCCTTTTCCAAAGAATTGAGTGCGGAACTTGCCACGTTGAGTAAGCAAGCGGGAGTCACTCTGTTTATGACGCTTTTTGCAGCGTTTGTGACATTGCTCTACCGATACTCAGGGCAAGATGACATCGTAGTAGGGACGCCTGTAGCTGGTCGCAACCGACGGGAACTTGAAGGGCTAATCGGCTTTTTTGTCAACACCTTAGTGCTGCGTACTGACCTCGGCGGCAATCCCAGTTTTGAGCAGTTACTCGATCGAGTTCGGGAAGTCGCGCTGCAAGGTTACACGCATCAAGACCTGCCATTCGAGCAGTTGGTAGAGGTATTACAACCAACACGAGACTTAAGTTATACGCCTCTATTCCAGGTGATGTTTGCTCTTGACGACGCAGGAGTACCTTCTATAGAACTGCTTGATTTAGCGGTAAGCTCGTATTCTGTGGAAAGCGTCACAGCCAAGTTTGATTTGACCCTATCAATGGAGAATACGGCTGATGGATTGGTAGCAGAATGGGAATACAACTCGGATCTTTTTGATGAGACTACCATCGTGCGGATGGCGGAACATTTCCAGACCTTGTTGGAAGGAATCGTCGCCAATTCCAAACAAGCGATTTCAGAATTGCCTCTACTCACACCAGGAGAGCGACAGCAGCTATTAGTAGAGTGGAACAACACCGCTAAAGACTATCCCCAAGAGAAGTGCATCCATCAGTTGTTTGAAGAGCAGGTGGAACGGACACCCGATGCCGTAGCAGTCGTGTTTGAAGAAAAACAACTCACCTATCGAGAGTTGAATGTAAAAGCCAATCAACTGGCAAATTATCTGCGATCGCTGGGCGTGGGGCCAGAAGTGCTGGTAGGGATTTGTGTAGAGCGCTCTCTGGAAATGATAATTGGTTTGTTGGGCATCCTCAAAGCTGGCGGTGCTTATGTTCCGCTAGACCCGAACTATCCGTCTGAGCGCTTGGCTTTCATGCTAGAAGATTCGTCGGTTCCAGTGCTGCTGACTCAAGAGAGGCTAGTCGAGAAACTTCCTGCACTCTCAGCGCGTGTTATCTGCTTAGATTCAGACTCGAAAGAAATTGCTTCTTACCCCAAAGAAAACCCTTTTAGTTTAGTGAAGCCAGAAAACTTGGCTTATGTTATCTACACATCAGGGTCTACAGGAAAACCTAAAGGCGTTTTAATCCAACATGAATCGCTAGTCAACTACACAACGGTTGCGAGTGTTGAATATAGAATACAGAAGTGCGATAGCGAAGCGCTGCTGCGAAGTGCAGATCGCATTTTACAATTCTCCTCAATTAGTTTTGATGTCAGTGCCGAAGAAATTTATACTAGCCTGACTTCTGGTGCAACGCTTGTATTGCGTACCGATACCATGCTGGACTCTTTTGAGGGATTTTTGCAGAAGTGCCAGAATTGGAAAATCACTGTAATGGCTTTGCCAACAGCCTACTGGCATGAATTGACCGCTTTCTTGAGCCAAAAAACCCTTGCACTACCCCCTTCATTACGTTTGGTTATTCTTGGGGGAGAAAAAGCACTGCCAGAACGACTGAAAACCTGGTTTGAATGTGTAGGACAACAAGTACATCTATTGAATAATTACGGCCCAACAGAAGCGACTATAGGAGCTACGATATACGAGTTATCAGCAGACGACACGGCATTGAGGGATCTGCCCATCGGTCGTCCTCTTGGGAATGCCTGTACCTACATCTTAGATGGGAACGGACAGCCTGTACCGATTGGCGTTCATGGAGAACTGCACATTGGTGGTGCTGGTTTGGCACGGGGGTATCTCAATCGTCCTAAGTTGACCACTGAGCGGTTCATTCGTAACCCCTTTAATGACTCTCCCACTGAACGCCTTTATAAAACTGGAGATCAGGTTCGCTATCTGCCCGATGGTAATATTGAATACTTAGGTCGAATAGATGACCAAGTAAAGGTGCGCGGTTTTCGTATCGAACTCGGAGAAATCGAAGCAGCACTCAGTCAACATCCAAGCTTGCTCCAAGTCGCTGTTACGCTTCGAGAAGGCATTCCGGGTCAAAAGAGCTTAGTGGCTTATATTGTCCCTCTTCAGGAGCCAGCACCCACTGTAGGCGAGCTGCGCCATTTTTTGAAAGAGCAACTACCAGACTATATGATGCCTAGTGCTTTTGTAATTTTGGAGTGCCTGCCAGTGACACCGAATGGCAAAGTAGACCGCAAATCATTGCCAGCACCAGACCTCAAAAGTTTGATTGAAAAAGCAGAGTTTGTAGCTCCTCAGACTCCAACAGAAGAATTAGTAGCATCTATCTGGAAAAAGGTTTTGGGAGTAGAGCAAGCCAGTGTCAACGATAATTTTTTTGAATTAGGCGGGCATTCGTTACTCGCCACTCAAGTCGTTTCTCAATTGAATTCTAGTTTAGGGCTGCATCTCCCTCTGTCTAAGTTGTTTGAGTTGCCAACGGTAGCCAGCCTTTCTAGCTACATTGATGCCACGCTTTGGACAAGCGAAAACATCGAAAATATTAATACAAGTAATGAACGAGAGGAATTTGAACTGTAATGGATATAGTTGAGTTCGTAAATTATCTACGCAAGCTGGATATTAACCTGGTTCTCGAAGGCGATCGCCTGCGGTGCAACGCACCTCAAGGTGCTATCACCGCTGAACTGAAGTCAGAGATGAGCAGAAGGAAAGCGGAGATAATCTCCTTTTTGCAACAAGCCAATATTCAAACCACTACTACGGCGATCGCGCCAATATCCAGAACAGAACAAAATACCTTTCCTCTTTCCTTTGCCCAACGGGGACTATGGTTCCTTGACCAGTTGCAGCCCAATAGTTCCTTTTACAACATCCCCCTGGCGTTACGTCTGAGTGGTCAGCTTAATATAGCCGCTTTAGAAAGCAGCATCAACGAAATTATTCAGCGACATGAAGCTTTACGCACCCACTTTGCGACTATAGAAGGTCAACCCGTTCAAGTTATTGCCTCAAGTCTCAATTATCAGGTACAAGTGGTAAACCTGTTGCACCTGTCTGAAACTAAGCGAGAAATTGAGGTACAACGATGCGTAAATGAAGAAGCGAATCGACCTTTTAACCTGGAGCGAGAGCCTTTATTCCGAGTTACTTTGCTACAGCTAGACCAAATCGAATACGTCTTGCTGTTCACCATACACCACATTATTTCTGATGGGTGGTCGCTGAGTGTATTGCTCAAGGAACTCACAGAACTTTACAAAGGCTTTTACACTTTTAAGCCTGCAAATTTACCCTCGTTGCCAGTACAATATGCCGATTTTGCGGTTTGGCAGCGGCAGTGGTTAACGGGAGAAATACTCGAAACCCAGCTTCGCTACTGGAAGGAACAACTTTCAAATGCCCCGGCTTTATCAGAATTGCCGACAGACAGACCTAGACCGGCAGTTCAAACCTTTCGGGGAGGATATCACCATGCAGTTCTTCCCCTGGAATTGAGCGCAGAACTTACCGCCTTGAGTAAACGAGCCGGAGTTACGTTGTTTATGACACTTTTGGCGGCGTTTCAGACATTGCTCTACCGCTTATCCGGGCAAGATGATATCGTAGTCGGTACGCCCGTAGCGGGTCGGAATCGACAGGAAATTGAAGGGCTAATTGGCTTTTTTGTCAATACTTTAGTGCTGCGTACCGACCTCAGTGGAAATCCAACTTTCGAGGGCTTACTCTGCCGAGTCAGGGAAGTGGCGCTTCAATCCTACGCGCATCAAGACTTGCCCTTTGAGCAGCTAGTAGAGGCATTACAACCTATACGAGACTTAAGCTATACGCCCCTATTTCAGGTGATGTTTTCCCTAGACGACGCTTTAGTACCTGCTGTAAAACTGCCTGAGTTAACTATAAGTCCTTATCCAGTGGAAATGGGTACGGCGAAATTTGACTTGGGCTTATCAATGGAGAATACCTCTTCTGGATTGATAGGCGTGTGGGAATATAATACTGACCTATTGGATGAAGCCACAATTGCTCGGATGGCGGGATATTTGCAGACCTTGCTAGAAGGAATCGCCGCCAATCCCACACAGCCCATTTCTGCATTGCCGTTGCTGACACCAGCCGAGCGCCACCAATTATTAGTGGAGTGGAACAACACTTGGGCTGAGTATCCCCAGGATAAGTGCATCCATCAGTTATTTGAGGAGCAGGTGGAGCGGACACCCGACGCTGTGGCAGTCTTGTTTGAGGGCGAGCAACTCACCTATCGAGAACTGAATACAAAAGCCAACCAGTTGGGACATTACCTGCAAAGCTTGGGAGTGAAACCAGAAGTATCGGTTGGGCTGTGTGTGGAGCGTTCCTTTGAGATGATTGTCGGAATATTAGGCGTTCTCAAAGCCGGTGGTGCTTACGTTCCGCTCGACCCCACGTATCCTCAAGAGCGGTTGGCTTTCATGCTGGAGGACTCCTCTGTATCGGTGCTGCTCACTCAAAAGAAACTGGTTGAGAACCTGCCTCCACACTCTGCAAGGATCATTTGTTTGGACTCTCAGTGGCAAGAAATTGTCTTTCATAACACGGAAAACCCCAGCACCATTGTCACCCCGGATAACCTGGCTTACGTTATCTATACGTCCGGGTCTACAGGAAAACCGAAGGGCGTCTTATTGGCGCACCAGGGACTCTGTAACTTAGCCACCGCAGAGATCCAGCTATTTGACGTACAGCCAAACAGTCGCGTCCTCCAGTTTGCCTCTTTTAGCTTCGATGTGGCAACTTCAGATGTGGTGATTGCGCTTACTTCTGGTGCAACTCTATATCTAGCAACCAAGGATTCTATTTTGCCTGGATCTGGTTTGATTGAAGTGTTGCGGGATAAAGCTATTACCCACGTTGAACTGCCAGTGTCTGTTCTCAGCGTGCTTCCGTTTGAAGAGCTTCCGGGATTGGGAACCATCGTTGTTGGGGGAGAAGCCTGTCCTCCTGACCTCGTGGCACGTTGGGCAACAGGGCGTCAGTTTTTCAATGCTTACGGGCCAACAGAAACCACCGTTTGCGCCACCCTTGCTCTTTGTGACAGAAGTCAGAAGCCGACCATCGGGCGTCCCATCGCTAACACAAAAATCTATATTCTCGACACTAAAAACCAACCCGTACCGATAGGCGTTCCGGGAGAACTTCATATCGGCGGTGTTGGTTTAGCCCGAGGCTACCTCAACCGTTCCGATCTGACTGATAAGAAATTTATTCCCAACCCCTTTAGTAATGAACCGGGTTCGCGCCTTTACAAAACAGGGGACTTAGCCCGTTATCTACCCGATGGTAACATCGACTTTCTTGGTCGCATCGATAATCAAGTAAAAATTAGAGGTTTTCGTATCGAGTTGGGAGAAATTGAAGCGGTACTCGCAGAACATCCGAATGTGCGGGAAGTGGCAGTCATTGACCGAGAAGATACACCTGGAAACAAGCGTCTTGTGGCTTATATGGTCTCCAACCTCATCCCAGATCGCATCCCTTATCACAGTAAATGCGAACTAGAACTAGACGGTAACGTTCTCAAAATTGAGACACAGGATATCTCCATCGGCGGCCTCGGTCTGGTGGGAGTGCCAATTCTTAATGAAGATACCAGCGTCCGCCTGCACTTGCAACTACCTGGAGAAGACGAACCGCGCTGGCTTTCTGGGACAGTGGTTTGGTCGCATCCACCAGAGGCCGGAATTCGCTTTCAGCTTACACCGAATGAACAGGATCAAATCCATCGAAGCGTAGACTATCAGTTGGATGTTCAAGAGTTGTGGAAAATTTTGCAGCGCACTGTGACTCGCAACCTACGCAATTACTTGAAACAAAAACTGCCCGACTGTATGATACCGAAGGCCTTTGTACTGATGAAAGCACTGCCGCTGACACCCAATGGCAAAATAGACCGTCGCGCCCTACCCGCACCAGATAGCTTCCACAACGAACAGGAAGATAAATTTGTTGCCTCTCGCACTCCGACTGAAGCAAAATTGGCTGCTATCTGGGCTGAAGCTCTGGGATTAAAAAGGGTCGGCATGAATGATAATTTCTTTGAATTGGGGGGGCACTCCCTGCTGGCAACCCAGATTATCTCTCGCATCCGGCAATCTTTTGCGATTGAACTTCCCCTACGCCACTTATTTGAAGCCCCCACAATTGCTTCTCTAAGCAAGGCAATAGACACTGCACATTCCAGTAGTTTGCATGAAAAATCTTCTAACAGTAAAGCAGTTGATGTTCTACCCCGTTCTTTATCCGCACCGAAAACCTACATACCAATTTCTTTTGCACAACAGTATGTATGGAATTTTCAGCAGTTATATCCCGGCAGTTGTGCTTACAATAGTCCCATTGCCTTATGTTTGAGGGGAAATATTTATCCGGAAGTATTGGAAAAGAGCATCAATGAAATTATCCGTCGTTATGAAATTCTGCGAACTAACTTTACTGTGATAGATGAACGACCCATCCAGGTGATTTCTTCATCTTTGACCATTTCATTAAGGATAGTAAATTTACAAAATATACCACCCTATCAGCGAAAAGCTGAAGCAGAAAAACTTACCACACAGGATTTTCAGTATCAGTTTGATTTAGCCTGTGAACCCTTAATCAAGGCCACCTTGCTACGGCTTAATCCACAGGAGCATTGGCTGTTAATAACGATGCACCATATCATCACAGATGGTTGGTCTTATGGAATCTTCTTACAAGAGATAGAAACGATTTACAATGCTTTCTCAAACGGTTTGCCTTCTCCCTTAAGTGAAGTGTCATTGCAGTACGCAGACTTTACCCTTTGGGAACGACAGTGGTTAACCGAAGATGTACTACAAAAGCAACTTGATTATTGGTTACAAAAATTAGCCAACATTCCAGCATCACTGAATCTTCTACCTGTAGGACAGCCACAGGTAAGTCCCGATAGCCAACGCGCATCTTTTTATTCCCTAGTTCTGCCCGAAACTCTTGTGGCATCAATCAAAGCCTTAAGCCGTTCCAGAGGAGTAACCATCTTCGCCATTCTAATTGCAGCCCTAAATCTACTCTTGTACAAAATTTGCGGAAACAGTGATATCCTGATCTTAGCAAGAACTGCTAATCGGTTAACCCCTACTCTTGAAAAAATGCTGGGTTGCTTTATCAATGACGTGCTTATACGCTCCCGAGTTGACCATTCTCAAACGGCACTTATGCTTTTAGAGCAGGTTAACCAAACTGTTACAGAAGCAATTGCTCATCAGGAAATTCCCTTCCAAAGAGTCATCAAAGCTGTTAAGGAAATCAGCCCCATAGGAGCGCTTCGTACTGTCAGCGTTAGTATGGCTCCGCCAGTCGTTTTGGAAAATCAAGAGATCGAGTGGAAAAACATCTCAATTCCCATAGAAAGCGAACTTTGGGAGAAACAGCATTTCCCTATCGAACTTTACATTAACTTTAGAGGAGAGGATTCTAGTGCGATTGAAATGGGTATTTTTTACAGCAAAATTGGTTTTAGTCAGCAAACCATTGAGCTAATGTTTAGTGACTATCTGGAAATTTTACAGAAGCTTGTTGATTCCCCAGAAACTCAGGTTGATTTATTTAAGGCTTCTGAAGACAAATGTTTTTCGGTACTTAGCAAACCAAATTTTGAGTAAAGTGCTAAATACCTGGTTAATGTCCCTTAATTATCTTAGAGGTAAACTCAATTATGAACCAAAATAATTATAAATGGCTTATTCCATCTCGCCGTACCTCGCCATCTATTGACCAAGAGCGAGAAGATTGGGATGAAGACCACAAAGATTATTCAAAAAACGTTTTCAGTGTAACGCAAGATCCGGCAATTTGCAAAACTCTTATCCATCCTTCTAGTCAGTTCACTGGCTATAATATTCCTGATTCACCTGAAATCCAAGTTCTGATTCCAGGTTGTGGCTCTAAAATTTATCTTCAGGAGACATTACTCAATTTTTGCCCTCATATTGGACAGGTTTATTGTACAGATTTATCACCACTAGCAATCGAAAAAGCCCAGACGAAATGGCAGCAATCTGATTCAAATGACAGGCTCAACAATTCACCTTTACATTTTGAGTGTATAGACTCCACTAAAATTACTGAACAGAAGCCCGCTTGGAAAAATAAGTTTGATTACATCTTAATTGTTAATTCAGTTCTTTCTCTTGAAGATGAATTAAATCGCGAAATGCTAAAAGAGTTCTTTAAGGTTCTCAAACCGGGCGGAAAGCTTTACGGATTTTTTCCAACCGTTTTTTTTCTATTAGAAATTGCTCATTTGTATCCAGATAAAGCTCACTGGATAACTAGCGGTGTAATTAATATACCTGAGAGTGCTTCTTACCCGCCCAACGGAAAAAACGGACAGATACATTATACGCCGTTGCGTTTGAATCGAATTTTCAAAGAAGTAGGATTCAAACGGTTGAGCTTTGAGATTTATTTCGGTGATTCAGATATTTTAATCAATGCGCTCAAAGAGTATGAAGGCATTGACGACCCAGATATTTTTTCATGGGAATTTTTAGTTAGGCTAGAGAAAGAAGTCACTCAGAACTAGCCGCTCAATAACAGACAGAAATTCGACCTCATGCTTAGGCTTAAAAATCTCCGACTTTTTATAGTTGCAATGCGCGTTTTCCTTATAGTCTGGTTCGGACAACTCATATCCCTAATTGGGTCGGGTCTGACTAACTTCGCATTGGGAGTGTGGGTGTACCAGCGCACGGGTTCAGTCACCCAATTTTCGCTAATCTTGCTATTTGGTCTGCTACCCACTGTCTTAATTTCCCCGATTGCTGGAGCAATGGTTGACCGATGGAACCGGCGATGGTGCATGATTCTATCGGACTCGGGCGCTGGTGTAACCACAGTGGCAGTAGCTTTATTACTCGCTACTGGTAGCCTTCAACTTTGGCACATCTACCTTGCTGTTGGTCTTAGTTCCGTCTTCAAAGCCTTTCAGCTACCCGCCTACACTGCTTCCACCGCTTTATTGGTACCGAAAGAACAGTTACCTCGCGCCAGCGGTATGGTTCAGTCAGGGCAAGCGTGCGCTCAACTATTCTCGCCCCTTCTGGCAGGAGTCTTACTAGGAGTTATTCAGATTCAGGGCATCGTTCTAATTGACTTCGTGACGTTCCTCTTTGCCCTTACCACTCTGTTATTTGTTCGTTTTCCTAATGCTAAAAAGGGTGCGGATTACGAAGACAAAAAAAGTTCATTTTGGGACGAAGTAAATTGTGGATGGACTTACATTGCCGTTCGTCCAGGGCTATTAATGCTACTGCTTTTATTCGCGATAGATAACTTTGTTTATGGAGTTGTTGAAGTTTTGCTCACACCCTTAGTCCTAACATTCACTTCAGTTACCGTACTCGGAACTATTCAATCTTTAGGCGGTGCCGGGATGCTGTTGGGTAGTCTGGCTATGAGTATTTGGGGAGGACCCAGACCTTTAATTCGTGGCGTATTTGTTTTTGATTTTTTGTGTCATTTGTGCATTTTGTCCTTGGGTTTACGCACTGATGCGGCGCTTTTTTCCCTGGCTAACTTCCTCTTTTTCTTCAGCCTGCCAATCGTCAATGGTTGTTGCAATACCATTTTACTCCGAAAAGTGGCTCCAGATATTCAAGGTCGGGTTTTTGCTACTATTCAGATGATTTGTTTCTCGTGCATCCCTCTTGCTTATGTTGTGGCAGGCCCCCTAGCCGAGCGCATCTTTGAACCTCTCATGGCGGCTGACGGGTTATTAGCAGGAAGTGTTGGACAAGTTATTGGTGTAGGGCCGGGTCGAGGCATTGGCCTCCTATTTATTACTATGGAAATTATCGCCATACTGGTGACAGTTGCCGCTTACCGCTATCCTCGCTTGCGCTTTGTGGAACGCGAATTGCCCGATGCGATTTAGGGCTTGGGGAAAGCCGTGAGTGTATCGGTGTTGATTCTCAGTCGGCGTCATAGCTTCACCATTTTCTGCTGGTGATGGTTGTGATCGCCACTTATGCGATCAGCGAAGATGAAGGACGCTTCAGTCGTGCCGGTTGCAACGGCTGAGTCCCCACAGCCTCATTTATGTGAGACTCTCAAAAAACTATTCCATCAATAGGGCAATATTTGGGGATACCCGTTTAGCTAAACAGTTGGGGTGCGGGCCGTCGGGAGGGCGATCGCTTGTTGAGCGAGTTTGCAAAAACCGACCTGTAGCGTGCAGCCGTTGGGGGCCTAAAGCGATCGTACCTCTGTCACCACTTAAATGCACCCCGAATTCTGGATCTGGCGTTCTTACTTTCTGTAGTAAGCGATCGCTCATTCGTCTCTGACAGCATTGTTTGCGAATAAGTATTAAATTTTTACAGGCTGTACATTTTCTTAATATAAATAATAAAAAAAGGGCTAAGACCCCCTTGACAGTCATCTATATAAAGAAGTAAATTGTGCATGGCAAAAAAAGGATAGTTAGTAATTTCCCAACCAGGCGAGAACAAGTGTTACTGCTGTCAGCACGTATTGCATTATTCCCAGGTTGAGAATGTGAGATTGAATGTTGACGCATCTATCCTTTCAGAAGGCTGCGATCGCGCTTTAGATATCGGTTCAGTTTTTTAGCGGCCAAAGCAGCAGTACCCTCAATTATCTTTATCGTTGCTGTATTAAATAGCTCGTCAATTTTACGCGATTATTAGGGTGTTATGAAAAATAGCCAGATAGCCACAACTCAACTTTCTTTACCTAAAGGCGGCGGAGCAATTCTGGGGATTGGAGAAACGTTTCAGGCTAACGAGTTTACTGGAACGTCAGCACTGTCTATTCCTATTCCTACAACACCTTGCCGGGGTTTTGAACCGCAGTTGAGTATCGAATATAGTTCCGGTTCGGGAAACGGGATTTTTGGTTTGGGGTTTAGTTTGGCTATTCCCAATATTTCGCGCAAAACTTCAAAAGCGATTCCTAAATATGATGAGACGGATACTTTTCTTCTCTCCAATGCTGAAGATTTAGTGCCAATTTTTGGAGAACAGCGCACCGTAACTCTTGAAAATATCAACTATACAGTTATTTGTTATTGTCCGCGAGTCGAAGGATTGTTTGCCAAAATTGAACGCTGGACTAACCAGCAGACGAAGGATTTTTATTGGCGGACGGTCAGTCAAGATAATGTAATCAGCATTTTTGGCAAAACAAACAAGGCAAGAATCTGCGATCCAGATAATTCAAATCGCGTTTTTCAATGGCTATTAGAAGAAACGTTTGATGCGAAGGGAAATTCTATTATTTATCAATACAAGTCAGAAAATATTAATAACGCTACTAATGATAGTTGGGAAGCGAACCATACGCAAACGGCTAATAAATACATCGAACGCATCAAATATGGAAGCGATCGCTCCTTATTCGAGGGTCAAGATGTTACCCAAGTAAACTGGCATTTTGAAGTTGTCTTTGACTACGGCCAGTACAATATTGACTCAACTAATTCAGCGCCATATACTCCTGTTCTACCGTGGGAAAATCGCCAAGATTCGTTTTCGACTTACCATGCAGGTTTTGAAATCCGCACCCACAGGCTGTGTCGAAACATCTTGATGTTTCATCGTTTTGAACCTGAACCGGAACTTGGTAACAGCCCTATTCTCGTCCATGCTACGCAATTCCACTATCAAGAAACTCCAACAGTAACATTGTTGAACGCAGTGGAGTCAATCGGGTATCGCTACGAGCAAGGAAAGTATGAAACTAAGAGTTTACCCCCTGTAAAGTTTGACTATAGTGCCTTTGCGCCGGTCGGACACAACTTTGAGCCGCTGTTGCCTGGAAAAGATCGAGAGTTGCCTGGTTTGAACCTGCCTCCAGATTATATGTCCGTCGATTTATATGGAGAAGGGATTCCGGGAGTTCTCTATAGTGACGGGACGACTACACTTTATTGGCAACCAGAAGGCAGCGGAAATGGCACGACAGGGGGAGTAAAATATGCCCCACCCAAACAATTACAGAACTTCCCTATTGAACGCCATTTGCAAGATGCCGATCGGATGTTAATGGATCTGACAGGTGACGGGCGCATGGCTTTAGTTGTCAGCACGTCAGGGGCTAGCGGTTATTATCAGTACGATCCCGATAAGGACACTTGGCAGAATTTTCAACCTTTTGCAGGGTTTCCTACAGATTTTCACAACCCAGATAACCAGATGGTGGATGTGACTGGGGATGGATTGATGGATATCCTGTTGGTGGAACGTGATCGCCTGCGGATTTATCCGAATCAAGGGGAAAAAGGTTTTGGCACACCCCTAATACATAACCAGGAAAACGACGTTCCCACGCTCAAACAAGGTGCTGTAGAAGAATCGCTGCACTTTGCTGACATCTTTGGCACGGGGAAACAGCACCTTGTCCGAATTACTAATGGTTCGGTTGAATGCTGGCCTAATTTGGGATATGGGCGGTTTGGCAAAAAGATTCAGTTGGCAAATGCGCCTCGGTTTGATGAGAGAATGGATGCTTCCCGACTGTTTTTAGTGGATATTGACGGTTCGGGAACCGCAGATATTGCTTATGTTAGCAGCGATCGCATCCAGATTTGGTTTAACCAAAGTGGTAATTCCTTCAGCGAACCCCGAAGCATTGGTTTACCCAGCAAATGGGATAACTTAAATCAAATTAACTTTGCTGATATTTTAGGCAACGGCACGACTTGTTTAGTTTTTAGCGAAAACCATCCCCAGCCCCGTCACTGGTGTTACGATTTTTGCGCGAAACAGAAGCCTTATTTATTGAACAAAGTTGACAACAATTTGGGAGCTATATCGAAAATTACTTACGCTAGTTCGACTAAGTTTTACCTGCAAGACAAGCATAACAGAAGGCCTTGGGTGACGAAGCTACCGTTTCCGGTTCATGTAGTCGAAAAGGTAGAAAGTATTGATAAAATTTCTAATACGAGGCTTGTTAGTTCCTATACCTACCATCACGGATATTACGATCGCATAGAGCGAGAGTTTCGCGGTTTTGGCAGAGTGGAAAGACAAGATGCGGAAACTTTATCAACCGACGAGGCGAAACCCAGCGATTTGCCACCTGTACTGACAAAAACTTGGTATCATACAGGAGCATGGCAGCAGCAAGCAGCTACTTTTTGCCAGCAGTACGAAGAAGAGTATTTTCGAGGAGACGATCGCGCTTGTCGATTGTCAGAGCAGAAATTCGAGTGGGGAACAACGCCCAGTGATGAAGAAATTCGGCAAGCGCACGCGGCGTTAAAAGGCGCGGTTTTGCGATCGGAAGTTTACGGACTTGACGGTTCAGAATTAGCCGAAAATCCTTACAGCGTCAGCGAGGCTAGTTATAATATCAAGCTGTTGCAAGCTCAAGGGGAAAATCAACACGCGATTTTTTATGTTTGGGAACGGGAAACGCTGTCTTACGATTACGAACGCAATCCCCAAGACCCGCGCATGGCCCATAATTTTACTATCGAAATAGATGAATTTGGTCATGTTCTGCGGGACTGCGCGATCGCGTATGGACGGCGACAGGTGACTGGAGAGGGACTTCTGGAACAAACAGGCTTGAAGGCGACTTGCACGGAAACCCGTTTGATTAATTGTGCTGAAAACGACATTTGGTTGTTAGGAATTCCCGCAGAAAGTAAAACTTACGAAATTAAAAATATTTCGTTACCGCAAGGAAAAGACTATTTTTATTTTGAGGCGATCGCTAACTTTATCAAACCAGAAAACTTAAGTGAAACGAATGCTAAGCTGCTGGGTTGGGAACGACATTTATATTGGGATGAATCGCTCCAAAATATTTTACCTTCAGGACAAGTAACTTCTAAAGCTTTACTGGCTCGCAGCGAAGTAGCTGTGATTTCGCAGCAACAAATTGAGGTGGCATTTTCTGGCGTGTTGGACAAGTTAAAATTAGACGATTATCTGAACCAAGGAAAATATAAATTTGATAGTGGTTACTGGTGGAATCCGGGATTGACTCAATCGTATTTAGGAAGCGATCGCTTTTATTTACCCGTCACGACAACCGATCCGTTTGGCAGCGAAACTAAAGTTGAATACGATCCATATCATCTGTTAGTTGTCAAGGTTATGGATGCGATCGGTAATGAAACTGTGGTTGAAGCGATCGACTACCAAACCCTGCAACCCGAAAAAATCCGCGATCCGAACGACAATATCTCCGAAGTCAAGTTTGATGCACTGGGAATGGTGGTTTTATCCTCCCACTACGGAACCGAAAATGGGCAGCGAGTTGGGTTTGCACAATTGAGCGATTCTGGTTCCGAGATGCGGCGCGATCGCACTTTACCAGCATTCGAGATGGAAACTGCGATCGCCAATCCTCAAACTTACTTGCAAGGAACTGCTAGTTATTTTTATTACGACTTGTTTGCCTGGAAAAATAACCGCATCCCAGTTCACGCTGTTAATTTATTGGCAGAAAATTACGCCACAGATGCGCGAGTGCAAATTCACATCACCTATAGCGATGGGTTTGGACGGGAACTGCAAACCAAGATGAGGGTTGAACCTGGAAAAGCATTTGCGGTTAACTCGGATGGAAGTGTAGAAGAACGAGAAACGAGTACGCGCTGGTTGAGTTCTGGGGGCAAAGTTTACAACAACAAAGGCAACCCTGTCCAAGAATACGAACCCTACTATATCGATACTTGGAAGTATATAGATAATCCCACGCTGAATCGATTTGGTGTATCGTCAGTGTTGCACTACGATCCCTTGCAACGAGTTGTCCGAGTCGATACGCCCAAAGGCTTTTTTACTAAAGTGGAGTTTACCCCTTGGGAAGAGAAGCACTACGACGAAAACGACACGATTCAAGATTCGCGTTACTACAAAGAGTATATCAATAACCCCGATCTTTCATCGGTCGAACGCCAAGCTTTAGAAAAAGCCGCCCGATTTTACAACACGCCCGATATTAAAAATTTAGATAATTTGGGGCAGATGGTGCGAGAGGTGCAGCAACTTGAAGACAGTACGCAACTTGTCACCCATTACGAATTAGATATTATCGGCAATCAACTTTCTAGTGCCGATCCGCGTTTGGCAGAAAAAGGCATCAAAAACTTCCAAACCATTTACGATCTGACGCAAACAGCCCTCAAAACGGTTAGCACTGATGCCGGAACTCATTGGACGCTGCACAACGTTATGGGCAATCCTATTTATGTCAAGGATTCCCGTAACTTTGAGGTGACAACGGAATACGATGCTTTGCACCGTCCTGTGAAAGTGCGGGTAAAAGGTGGAGATGGTGCAATTTCCCTCGATAATGTAGTCGATGGCATCGTTTACGGTGAAGGCGTTGCGGATGCTAAAAATCGCAACCTGCGGGGACAAGTTTATCAGCACTACGACTCGGCGGGACTGGTGCAAGTTGAGGCATACAATATTAACGGACAGCCTCTAGTTACTGGGCGACAACTGCGGCAAGATTACAAACAAGAGGTAAATTGGTCTGTCCAAAATCCTAACCAGCTTTTACAGGCAACGGTTTACAAAACTGAAACTAAGTATGATGCGAGCGGGCGCGCGATCGAAGAAATTGATACTGATGGTAACATTCACCATCCGACCTATTATCTGTCTGGCACTCTCGCCCAACTGCAAGTCACTCACGCAAGAGAAACCCAACCGACAACTTACGTTAACAGCATTGACTACAATTCCAAAGGGCAGCGCACTCAGATTGTTTACGGGAATGGGGTGACGACAAGTTATGAGTACGAGCGTACCACATTGCGGCTGACGCGGATTTTGACAAAGCGGGAAAATGAACTCCTGCAAGACTTGAATTACACTTACGATGCGGTTGGCAACATCACCCAAATTGCCGATAATGCCTGGGAAACCGTCTTCAACAACAACCAAAAAGTCGATCCAGTGTGTAAGTACACTTACGATGCCCTCTATCGTTTGGTGGAAGCAACTGGACGAGAACATCCTGCTTTGTCGGAACAGCATAGCGACGTACCCGACGAAGCGAGATTGGTTCTGTTAAAGAAACAGTCTTTGAATAATGCCGAAGCGGTAGAAAACTACATCCGTCGCTATACTTACGGCAAAGCGGGGAACCTGTACCAAATACAACACCACGGAAAAACCTCTCGGGCTCGCAATTTAGCTGTTTCCGACACTTCCAACCGTGCTGTAGATAGCGAACTGCTGAACGGGAATAAGTCCCAAACTAATGCCACTGCCAGCGATATTGACAAATTTTTTGATGGGAATGGCAATCAAATCAAAATGCAAGGCATTGAGCAAGTGCAGTGGAATTATCGCAACAATATTGCCAGCGTGACCATCATCAAACGGGAAGGCGCTGACAGCGATGCGGAATATTACGTTTATGACAGCAGTGGCAGTCGCGTTCGCAAAGTGACGGAACGCTACGGCAACGGTGCGAAGGTTGCCCACATCGACGAGACGATTTATTTAGGTGGGGTAGAAATTCGCCAAACCAGACGAGGGGAAACTGTCACTGAGGAACGCCATTGCCTGCGGGTGATGGATAACACAACCTGTATCGCCATTCGCAACCGATGGGCGCAAGGAGAACCGCCCCAAGGGGTGAAAAATCCTCAAGTACGCTACCAACTCGACAACCATTTAGGTTCGGCAACGATGGAGGTGGATGCTGAGGGGCAACTGATTAGTTATGAGGAGTATTTTCCCTATGGGGGGACAGCATTTGTGGCGGGGAAAAGTTTAGCCGAGGTGAAGTTGAAGCACTACCGCTATTCGGGGAAGGAACGGGATGCAGCGACGGGACTGTATTACTACGGTGCGCGGTATTATGCCCCTTGGTTGGGGCGGTGGATGAGTTGCGATCCGGCGGGGACTGTTGATGGGTTGAATTTGTATGCGTTTGTGGGGGGAAATCCAACACAATTTTTAGATATAAACGGGTACTGTAAATATAAAACTGTAAATGTTTTCTACGCAGGTACGAATCGTACAGCCGAAGAATCATTTAATTTAGATAAAAAAGAACTGGGTAATAAAAAGTCAAATTCGACGCATTTTACATCTTATGAAAAGGATAAGACTCTAAATATTTTAGTTCCCGGACCAGGTACCACAGTAGAGAAAAATAGGATTCAAGGGCATGAAAAAAATCATTTTATATTTAATATATTCGCGAAAACTAAGGGAATATTAAGTGGACGCGGGTCAGGAGGAATGAATGAAAACTATAAACAAATAAAAGAACATTTGGAAGAACTAACAAAAAAAGGCTCAATGGATAATTCTACAGAGTTGAACGTTGTCGGTTATAGCAGAGGAGGGATTTCAGCTATTGATTTAGCAAACTATTTTTCCAAAACTAACAAAACGAAACTTGATGTTAGAGATCCTGTTTCTGGACCAGGAAATATACAGAATTTGGAAATTGCAGAAACCATAAATAAAGCTGAGGTTCAATTGAGTACAGGAAACATACTTCCTGGTTTTTTTGCTCCATTTATATCGGTAAAAACGGATAAAGTTAGTATTAATTTTACCAAGGGAGGTCATTCGGATCGTGCAAGAGATAGATTCAATGTTAGTATGCCTAATGCTGAAGGAATACATATAGAAACAGGAAACAGGTTTGAGCAAGTGAACGGCGAAAATTATAATGAAATGCTCAATATAATAAATCCAAATGAATTGGATTATTTCCAGAAAATCAACCTAGAGCTAGAAACAACTGGAGATGCTTCATATATGCCGCCAACTACACATGAGTACCGATTCAAATATTTTAATATGATGCTAAAACAATTTTTTAATAATAAGTAAAAATGTCTGATTTTAACGTAATAAAAGACGATGAGATTATCAAACCATGAATGAAAAAAAAGTCCTTAACTTCCATCATGTCACAAGTCAAATAGCAAGACAAAGATTGTACTTTCTTATTCAAAATCAACCCCCATCATCAGGAGATAACTAACATGACAGTCAAACGACTTCTTTCTATCGACGGTGGCGGCATTCGCGGTATTATTGCTGCTGAAGTTCTCGTCCAGATGGAAGACGCACTCAAAGCCCACAACCCTAAATGGAAGAGTCTCTCCAACTATTTCGATT
Source organism: Ancylothrix sp. D3o (assembly GCF_025370775.1). Lineage (NCBI taxonomy): Bacteria > Bacillati > Cyanobacteriota > Cyanophyceae > Oscillatoriales > Microcoleaceae > Ancylothrix > Ancylothrix sp. D3o. Next base: position 25,077 of record NZ_JAMXEX010000022.1, read on the forward strand.
TCATTAGTGGCACGAGTACCGGCTCGATTATAGCTGCCGGTTTAGCCACAGGAATGCCCGCCCGCAAAATTTTAGAGCTTTACCTAAAAGAAGGTAAAAATATTTTTTCGCCAGCAGAACATACTTTAGACGAACTTCTGGATACTCTTGGCATAGAGAAAGGGTGGGGGAAACGTTCGCTAATAAAGGGGCTAATTAAGGGATCTGGTAAACAGGACGAGCTTATAGAACAACTATTAACTAAATACACTGGCACAAAATTAGAAAAAGAACTACAGGAAAAGGACGTACTTAGCGACATCACCTTGGGTTCTTCCGATTTAAAAACCAATTTAATGATTGTCACCAACAACGTTACTCGCGGACAGAATTGGTTTTTTGTCAACAACACTGTCAAAGGAGAGTATAAAAAGAAAAGCGAATCTTTAGACCTCAATGCCGATATCCCCCTCTGGAAAATCGTGCGGTCTAGTTCTGCGGCTCCGACTTTCTTTCCTCCCTTCTCTTTTAAAGTTAAGGTTCCCAAAAATCATTCTTCTCAAGAATTTACCGAACAAGAATGCGAGTTTATTGACGGTGGAGTGGGTCCCTACAATAACTCATCATTTCAATTGTTTCTCGAAGCTGTTCACCCCGCCTACGGTACAGCTTGGGATTCTGGAGTTGACAAAATTTTGCTCGTTTCAGTTGGAACGGGATATGGCTACGCTGACATTGAATTTGGTGAGGCGGAAAAGAAAAATAATGCTCAGTGGGCTGGGTATGTGGTCAACGATTTAATGTTTGAAGCAAATTTGCAACAAAACCAAATCCTCAAGTTGATTAGCAAGCAAAAAAAGCTTAAGGAATCTGCCAATTTATTGGAAAATGGGGATGGGTTCAAAATTGTACCCATACAACAGGAATTATTGACCTACTGTCGTTTCACAATTTCGTTTACAGTGGAGCGATTTAAAGCATTAGCAGAGAAAGGACTCCTTAAGGACGACAAGGGCAACCTAATTAAACCTGATGCGATTACAAAGGAGGTTGTCGATAAGTGGGAGAAAATGGACTGTGTAGACCAGAGCGAGTACCTGAGTGCTATTGGTCGTGCAGTTGCTCAAGAGCAGTTCGATATTAGCTTGTTCAAGGGTTTCCTAGAGGATGAGGTAACTTAACTGCTTAACAGAGGAAGTATTGTCAAAGCTCAGCACATAACACTTCTGAATTCTCAAACTGTCCCAATCAACTACAAGAAAAATAGAGGTCAAAATGTCCGACTTAACTCAGATTAAAAATGATGAGAATCTCAAGTCTTTTTCCGAGAAAAACCCAAAATTTGATTTATCAAGTTTTAATTTTTCCGATGAAAAGGCTGTAGATTTATTAAATTGGGAGCGTTTCGATAAGGATACAATATGCGATCGCCTAAAAATGTATCAAGGGCTGTTTAAAGAGGATATTGTCCACTCTTTTTTCGAGAAAAACCCAAACTTTAACTTATCAAGTTTTAATTTTTCTGATGAATCTGTAGAAGCATTAAATTGGGAAGGGTTGGATAAGGATAAGATATGCGATCGCCTAAAAATGTACCAAGGGCTGTTAAATAACGATAAGAGCCTCAAGCTATTTTTCGATAATAATCCCAACTTTTATTTAGCAAATTTTAACTTCTCCGATGAAAAGGCTGTAGAAGCGTTAAAGTGGCAGGGTTTGGATAAGGATAAGATATGCGATCGCCTAAAAGCCTACCAACGACTGTTACACCTTGGTATCGCTCCCAGCGAGGCTGAGAAGCTTTTAGAAAAACCTCTTATGACTGGTTTTCAGGGAGGAGAGCAAAGTCAGCTAAGCGAGCCCGTTTCTGCACTTGCGATCGCCTCCACCCCCGAAGCAGAGTTCGTCCAAACTTCAAAACTCCCTCCGGAACAAGCCAGAGAAACACATCGCAAGGCTACTCAGGCAACAGCCGGACGGATGGTACTTTTAGCAAACGCGATGCAGTTTAGTTCACCGCGTTTGGGAACTATGCTGGCTGATAATGCTGCTGAAGTGCGCGAGAAGTTTCAATCGCTTCCTAGCTATCAAAAGCTATTTGGCAGCCTAGATTATTTACAATGCGATCCCTGTCAATCTATTTTTAGTCCGGCTGCCTATTTTGTCGATTTAATGCGAATTGTTGAGCAGTATATTGCTCAGGTTAACAAAGAAAATCAAGGTTTTATTGGTCTGAGCGATCGCCGTCCCGATCTAGAAAACATTCCCTTGACTTGCGACAATACCAACGATAGCCTTCCCTACACTCAAATTGTCAGCGAGGTTTTAACAGAAAAGCTTACAAAGGAGCTTGGCGAAGATGCGTTCCAACACCTCGCTACTGCCAAATATCCAGGTCATTTGCCTTTCAATCTTTACCTCGAACAAATTCGGACTTATCTAGGCCATTTAAACACAAATCTTGCCAGCATTTACGAAACGTTCCGTCCACAACAAGGTCGCGATGAGATTTGGGGGCGCGACTATTTAAAACTTTCACCAACAGAATACAATTTGATAACAATAGCAAACACTGGTGATTTAAGCGATCGTTACGGACTTAATATCTCGGATACTGACTTTGGGGGATTAAAGAAAAAAGAAACGTTCCTAAAACAAACGGGGCTTTCCTGGCAACAATTGAAAGACTTGCTTTATCAAAATTTATCGCCAGAAGAAATTAAATCTGGCATGGCCGCCCAATTCTACATTAACAAAAAGCTAAATGGTAAATATCTGAATCTAAACGATCGCGGCGAGATTGAAAACCTTAATTTGGAAACCCTAGATCGCGTCGATCGCTTCTTGCGCTTAGCTCGCAAACTAGACTGGTCATTTGCCGATTTAGACTGGGTACTAACTTCCATCGCAGTTGAAGATATTAATGAGAAAGCTATCAAAAAAATTGCCATAATTAAACACCTTCAAGCGCAAACCAAATTACCCTTAGATGTGCTGTGCAGTTTTTGGTACGACATGAAGGTGATCGGCAAAGGCGTCAATCCAAATCGTCCCCAAGACTTGTTCGATCGGGTCTTTAACAATCCTTTAATTCTTCAGGGGCAAGAAAAGTACGACACAAAGTCGGCGATTGTTTGGAAAATTGTTGATACAGATGCAGACCAAGAAACTTCAAGGCTTACTAAAAGTCACCTCATTGCAGCCTTGCAGTTGAGCGATCGCGAGTTGACAGATATTGTTCAGGAAATTTGGGTTTGGCCTCACCAAATAGAAATTGAATTAAACGTTGCCAATTTATTTTCACGACTTTTCTGCATCAGTCAAATTCTCAAGTTACTCGGATTGAAAGTAGACGACTATAAACTGCTGTTAAAGTTTCTAAACGAATCTTTTCCATCTCTTGAAAAACTCGAACTTGATAAATTAACCGAAATAATAGAATTTGCTCAATGGCTAAAAGTATCAGGGTTTAGCCTCTACGAACTCGACTACATTCTCAATGGAACTGTACATCCTTCTGTGGAAGGGTTTTTACCAGAAGATAAAATGGCTTTTTTTATGGAGTCTTTATGGAAAAAAGTCAAATTACCGGATAAACAGGAAAGGAAGAATTTAAGTGAGGAAGAAATAAAAAGGTTAGAAGATGAACTTAACGAAAAAGTTGCCATCCATTTTGGAATCGAGCCAGGATTATTCTCTGTTTTAGCCCAACTGGCTGTCCAAACAGGAAAAGCGCAAGATTGTATCCAACTTTTATTGACCCCAGTAAAAGCTGAGGAAAGTAATTGGCAGCAGATTGTTGAATGTTTTAAATTGATCTCAAGAATGCGCTTGCTCGTTAGCAAGTTGGCTTTAACAGAAATAGAACTAAGGAGTATTTGCGATCGCCCTCAAAGCTATAACATCGAGTCGCTGGCAAAACTCACAGTTAAAGACATTGAGAATCTCTACAAGTGTAAAAATCAATTAGTTCGGATATTCAGCAACTCTAAGGGCGACTTAGCTAAGTATTTTGAAGCTCCCTCTGTGGAAAACCTTGCTAAACTTACAGGCTGGAAAGTGGAGGAAATTCAAAAAGCCAATGACTTTCTCACAACAAAGCCAAATCCAAACGATACCAAGCCAGAGCCAAACGATACAAAACCAGAGCAAAACAAGCTTTATAATTCGGTTGAAGGTTTGCTTAAGCTCAAGCAATGTTTTGAACTCGGCGCTACCCTTGGCTGCAATATAGATTTCCTCTGCGACTTGAGCAAACTATTGCAGAAGGATTCAGTAGCGAACAATTGGGAAAAATATCAGAACGTAGCTCGCTCTGTCATTTCTCTGGCAAAAGCGAAGTATGACAGCGAAGAATGGGCGAAAGTTTTTGGGAAACTGAATGGCACACTCGAAGAACGCAAGTGCAAAGTTCTCACTGACTTTGCTTTGCAAAAACTTGGCAGGGAAAACCCGCGCCAACTGTCCGAATACTTGCTGCTCGATGTAGAGATGACCAGTTGCGCCTGCAACTCCCAAATTCAGCTTGCTATTCTTTCAGTACAGACTTACTTGCAGCGCTGTCGCATGGGGATTGAGCCAGGGGTGACTCAAGTTAACATTCCCGCCGTTTGGTGGGAGTGGATAATGAACTACCGCATTTGGGAAGCCAACCGCAAGGTATTTTTATACCCAGAAAACTACATCGACCCCAGTTTGCGGAAAAATTATTCTCCCATTTTTAAGGAACTGCAAGACGAGTTATTGCAGTCGGAAATTACGGCTGAAACCGTCGAAGCGGCTTATCGCAACTACTGCGATAAATTGGCTGAAATTGGCAACTTGCAAATTGTTGAGGGTTGCTGCTACTCGGTGCAAACGCCTAAAAGTGACAAGGCAGTTGATACGTTGTTTATTTTTGCCAAAACCATTACCCAACCTCATACGTTTTACTATCGGCGCTGCGAGCAGCCTACAGCGAATAAACCACTCTGGAGGTATTGGGAAAAAATCGATCTCCAAATTAACTCAGACTACCTCGCATCGGTCTATGCCTTTAATCGCTTATTTATTTTTTGGGTAGAAACGAAGGAGATTAAAAAATCTCCAGACAACCCACCAACAATACAAGCAACGGTTAAGTATTCATTTCTCAACGCTAGTCAAAAATGGGTTTCGCCACAGAGTCTTGTTGCAGATGTAGAAATTTCTAACATTCTGCCTGTAGCTTTAGAAAAGGATATTCAGGATTCTTGGCAAGAAGTTTACCCCATAGTAGTCCCAGCTACAAGTTCCAAACCAGACCCAGAAATAACTATTTTATGGGGAGGTTTATCGGCTATATTATCAAAACAATTTAATGCAAAAGCTTGGAACCTACAATACAAACACTATTTTTTAACAAAAATTGCTGGGGATTTATTGCCTGTACCATTAAATTTTAACAAGCAGCAAACATCTCTTACGCTGTCAGAAAGACGCAGTTATTTAGCAGCAACGGCAGTAGGCAATTTGGTAGTGTTTGCTGGCGGATATAATGATAGAGCCTTATACTCTGATAAAGGGGATATTTTTGCCTACAAAGAGGGGAAATTAGAGAGACAAGAAACATCTCTTACGCTGTCAGAAAGACGCGGGTCTTTAGCAGCAACGGCAGTAGGCAATTTGGTAGTGTTTGCTGGCGGATATAATGCAAGTGGATACTCCGATAAAGTGGATATTTTTGCCTACAAAGATGGGAAATTAGAGAGACAAGAAACATCTCTTACGCTGCCACAAGGACGCATGGGGTTAGCAGCAACAACAGTAGGCAATTTGGTGGTTTTTGCGGGCGGATATAATGCAAGTGGATACTCCGATAAAGTGGATATTTTTGCCTACAAAGATGGGAAATTAGAGAGACAAGAAACATCTCTTACGCTGCCACAAGGACGCAAGGAGTTAGCAGCAACAACAGTAGGCAATTTGGTGGTTTTTGCGGGCGGATATAATGCAAGTGGATACTCCGATAAAGTGGATATTTTTGCCTACAAAGATGGGAAATTAGAGAGACAAGAAACATCTCTTACGCTGCCACAAGGACGCATGGGGTTAGCAGCAACAACAGTAGGCAATTTGGTGGTTTTTGCGGGCGGATATAATGCAAGTGGATACTCCGATAAAGTGG
>NZ_JAMXEX010000022.1:31300-42222 GCF_025370775.1 Ancylothrix sp. D3o
GTTAGCAGCAACAACAGTAGGCAATTTGGTGGTTTTTGCGGGCGGATATAATGCAAGTGGATACTCCGATAAAGTGGATATTTTTGATATTGACGATTGCGCTTTTCCTGTTTTCACCACTTTACCCTCTAACCTTGAACTTCCAAACAATACCACCGTTACTCCAATTAAAAACCAAAACCAAAATTTCATCTTTCAGCACCGAAGCGAAGCCTTTTCCACACTCTCCGGACAAGCCTCTGACCTAACCCGCCTGACAACCAGCGCAATTCAGAAATTCAGTCATACCTTATTTTCTAAAGGTCTGGATGGTTTGCTCTCTCTTGAGTCTCAACTGATATCCGAACCGGACTTTCCCCGTGTATCCAACAATCAACTCGACTTTGACGGTGCTTACGGTGCATACTTCTGGGAAATTTTCTTCCACATTCCCTTCTTGATTGCCTCCACTTTAAACGCTCACCAGCGCTACAACGAAGCACGTCAGTGGTATCAATATATTTTCAATCCTACTCAACCTCCTCAATCTCCTCAACTGCCCAAACCGATCGCCTATTGGCTTTTGGATGAGGGAAAAGGGACAACGATATCTGATAAAGAGGGCACTAACACGGGGACTTTGACGGGAACTCCTAATTGGACAACGGTAAGAGACTTTCCTGGATCGGCTTCCAGAAATGTGTTGCAGTTTGATGGAAATTCCACTTATGTAACATTAACAGCAGCATCAAACCTGAAACTGAACAATAGCGACTTTACTGTAGAAGCCTGGGTAAAAGCAGACGAGCTCCCTCCTGGCGATATTAGAGTTTCCGATGGCGATCGAACAATTCTCGGTATGGATGACGACAGAACAAACAAAAAGTGCCTTCACCTAGTAATTAGAAACAAAAAAGCTTATATGGGTTTCTTCGGTAACGATCTACCTGGGAAAGCTGAGCTTCAAGAAGGAACGTGGTATCAAATAGTGTGGCGCTATAGCACATCAACAAAAGAACAAGCAATATTCATTAATGGCAAATTAGATGCTTCAATTACAGGGCATACCTCTTTTGAAGGAACCCATAACGTAAACATTGGTCGTTGGGAACGCAACCATTATTTTAAAGGCCAAATTGCTAACGTTCGTATTTGGAACGTGGCTCTTAGCAACGAGCAAATTTTTAACAACTTTGGAAATGTAAATGCCTCAGAACGCTTCTGGCGGTTTCTCCCATTCCGAGGTCAAACCCCAGAAAAACTCAAAGATATTTTAACCAACGAGGCAGCCATCCAAGCTTACAAAGAAAATCCTTTCGATCCCCACGCCATTGCTCGTCTGCGAATTGGCGCTTACGAAAAAGCGGTGGTGATGAAATATATCGACAACTTGCTCAACTGGGGAGACGCGCTGTTTACCCAAGACAATTGGGAGTCTATTACCCAGGCTACGACCCTTTACCTGCTCGCCTACGACTTGCTCGGTCCCAAACCGAAGAATGCAGGCAAACCTCCCTCACCAGAACCCAAAACCTTCGCACAGATTAAAGCAGGAGCAAAAGGAAACATTTCTGACTTCCTCATCGACCTAGAAACCCACCCAGAGTACGAAAAATTCATCAAACAGTTTGGTGATGCCGTTCCCTTTAACGCTCTCGACGCTTATTTCTGCGTCAGCGAAAACCAAGAGTTCGCCCAATACTGGGATCGGGTAGAAGATCGCCTCTTCAAAATCCGCCACTGCCAAAATATCAAAGGCATTGAGCGACAACTCGCCTTGTTCCAACCGCCGATAGATCCGATGCAATTGGTGCGCCAAGCAGCCGCAGGAGATGGCGGGCTCTCTCTATCCCTCACAGACAGCGTACCGCACTATCGCTTCTCCCACCTGCTCGAACGCGCTAAAGGCATGGCTTCCACCGTCATCCAGCTCGGTTCCACCCTACTCAATACCTTAGAGAAAAAAGATGCGGAAGAACTGGCACTGCTGCGAGCCACTCAAGAACCCGTATTGCTGCAACTGATTACCAAAACCAAGGAAAAGCAAATCCAAGAAGCCGAAGCCAACCTCACTTCTCTGCAAAAGAGCTTGGAAGCGGCGAGCGATCGTTCTAAATACTACCAAAACTTGATCGCTGGGGGATGGAATGCTGAGGAAAAGGCTACCGTAGCACTCATGGGCGAAGCATTACAACCCCAGAGCGCTGCAACTGCCATCCGAGGAGCTGCGGTTGCTGCCTACTTATTGCCCAATACATTTGGACTGGCTAACGGAGGTATGCAATTTGGCGAGGCGGTTAATGTGGGAGCGGCAGCTCTTGATGGCATTGCAGGCATTATAAGTCACCGTGCCTCTTTAGCCTCAACCGTCGCTCAATTCCAACGCCGAGAGGAAGACTGGACATTCCAGCAAAAAATGGCTGACTGGGACACCCAGCAAATTGAGACGCAAATCACAGCCGCGAAAGTGCGAGTAGACCTAGCCAAAGCCGAAATCGACGTTCACCACAAGAGCATCGAACAGTCCCGCCAAGTCGAACAATTCTTTAAGGACAAGTTTACCAACAAAGATTTGTATCAGTGGATGGTGGGTCGCTTGTCGGGCCTCTATTTCCAAACCTACAAAATTGCTTTGGAAATGGCCTATTCTGCCCAAAAAGCTTATCAGTACGAACTGAACAAAGACGATACCTATTTGCAACCCACATACTGGGACAGCTACAAAAAGGGACTTTTGGCAGGCGAAAGTTTAATGTTAGGGCTGAATCAACTGGAGAAAGCCTATCTAGATGGAAGCGATCGGCGTTTGGAAATCGAAAAAATTATTTCCCTGCGCCAACTCGCACCGGAAGCATTAGACAAATTAAAGATCGAAAGAAGCTGCAACTTTAGCTTCAACGAAAAACTCTTCGCTCTCGACTTTCCCAGCCATTACTGCCGTCAAATCAAAACCATCTCAGTGACTATTCCGGCAGTGGTTGGCCCCTACCAAAACATTAACGCTACCCTCACACAAACGAGCAACAAGGTATTAATTGAACCTGATGAAAAAGCTGTTAAGTGGTTGCTGACTGGACAAGGTGATTCTCCTGAGTTGCGAATCCTGCGTCAAGATTGGCGAAACAGCCAACAAATTGCTATTTCCAAAGGAGTTAACGATAGCGGTTTATTTGTCCTTAATTTTCAGGACGATCGCTACCTTCCTTTTGAAGGCACTGGAGCTATTTCCGACTGGATACTCGCAATGCCTCCTACTAAAGCAAAGAACCAAATAGATTTTGTTGATAGTATTACCGATGTCATCATTACCCTCAGCTATACAGCGTTGGAAGGAGGGCCTACTATTCGTGACGCTGTAGCCGAAGAGATCGAGAAGCTTACCGGACAGTAGGTTCTTCATTTAAGGCGAGACTTACTTCAAAATCAAAATAGCCATGAGCTATTCTTTGTTGTCTGGTGTAATCGGAGAGCGAAAAATTTCAGGGGAGGTAGACTGAGGGCAAGCAAACTCATGCACCTGACGGGGTGACAAGAAAGCTACAAGGCAGACTGAATAAAGATTATAGCTCGCAGTCCCTTCTGAAAAAAAGGCAATTCCCACCGACTTATTTTTCATTAATTCTTGAGCTAAATCCGACCACTTGTCCATTGCTGCTATCCATAAGAACCCATATTGGCCAATCCAAAAGTTACTATGACGTTTAGAGTCTCGTCCTACTTCTTGAAGGCGATTGATATATTTTTGTTGCCCCAGTTCTTTAATTTTTAACCCCTGTAAGGATGTAATAGTATAAGCAATTGCTATTAATAAAATTAGACGAGTTAAGCGTTCAACAGAAGCTTTAGAACCTTCCAAATTATAACCACCGCTTTTATTAAACTAAGCGATGCCCTCACGAGCATCGCTCGTCTTCAAAACCGTGCGTAAACCTTTCGGCTTCAGGGGGCGACAAGCGCTCCAGAACGCTTGATGGCTAATGGTTTTTGGGTTTTACCCCCGGATGGAAAAGTTGAAGGCAGGACTTGCTTAGTGGCAATAAACTCGCGGTAGTCCAAACATATACCCTTGCAAAATTCTGGTTTTATGGTAAAAAAGAACGGTCTCGCTAATATAACAAGACCGCCACAAAAACTAATAATATATGTTGCCACAATTCTACCAGACAATTCTGGGAAAATATCTCACGAAAGCACAATTAATTACTCTAAATATGCTCCTATGGGTACTACAAACCCAAAAACAAGTAAAAATAGAGAAACTGGCAGCAGTTTTTCCATTACCAATTCAAGAAAATAGTCGTCGTCGCCACTTGCAGAGGTTTTTAAGATTAAATGCTTTGAGCGTAGTTTTGCTGTGGTTTCCGATAATTAAAGAGCTTTTATTTAGAGAAATAAAGCCAGGAAAGAAACTGATAGTAGCCCTAGATAGAACTCAATGGCGCGACCATATTGTCTTGATGGCAAGTGCGATTTATCATAAGAGAGCCTTCCCAATATTTTGGGAATTATTGGATAAAGATGGAGCGAGTTCTCTGGCGGAACAACAAAAAGTGTTGCGGCCAGTTATCCGTTTACTGAGAAGGTATAAATTAGTCATTATTGGCGACCGGGAATTTCATAGTGTTGAACTAGCGCAGTGGTTACACCGTCAGAACATAAGCTTTGTATTTCGCCAAAAAAAGGACACAACTTTCCGCCAAAAAAGACCCAAAGTAAATCCTTAAAAAGCCTGACAATAAAACCAGGCCCAAAAAAGTTTTATAGAGATATAATCTGGAGTCAAAATCAAGGGTTTTTCAGGTTTAATCTTGCTATTTATTGTCCAAGGAAATATAAAAGCAAACAAAAAGATGAACCTCTCTACCTTTTAACTAATCTTGAGGATTGCCAAACTACATTATCAGCTTATAGTAAACGTTTTGGCATAGAGCGGAGCCGGAGATGCTCCGTCTCCGGCTATGTTTAAAGATTCTAAAACCGGGGGGTATAATCTGGAAGATTCCAAAGCTTCCCCTGATAGATTAGTAAGATTAATATTACTAATTGCTTTAGCCATGACAGCCGCATGGTTACATGGAAAAAGAACTGTTCAGGGGGGGCAACAAGCATATATTTGTAGGCTCTCTGAAAGCCAAAGAAATAGAAAAAGGCATAGCAACTTTTGGGTTGGTTTATATGGTCACAATTGGATAGTTGCCTTTCAGGAGTGTCTTGAATGGGTAGAGCAATTAATTGGTTGTATTCCCCATAAACGCAAATTTTATCGGCAGGGCTTAAGGGCTATAAAGCTTATACAGCAACCCTTCTAGGAGGCTTGTCGCCCCCTGAAGATAAAAACCTCTAACTGTCGGCAAACTCCCTCAAAATCCCGCAAAACCTCAAGATTTGTAAACCTAACTACTTTTAGTCTATTGCCTTCTAAAATCCGCGTCCTCTCCTTATCGTAATACTTACCCTGAGCAGTAAAATGACTTTCTCCATCAATTTCGATAATTAGGTTTTAAGCAGCACAACATTAGAAGTCAACTATAAAATTATCAATGGGACAATGCCTTAAAACATGAAATGGAAAAGTTCTCAAAATAATTTCGCAGGCCGGTTCTGCATCCACCGGCTCCATAATATCCCAAACATCTCAACACGCACCGGCCCTTCCACCGGCCCTACAGCATCCATCGGCTGGAATGGGGCATTGCCGCAACCGTGATGACTTCATCGTGACCCTTCGCTCAGGGCAACGCTCTCCACAGAAGCCGATGCCGAGCAATCCAAATGGTTTTTTACTTGACTATTGAGTTGATTGACTTGTTTGATTTCATTGACTAAACCGCGCCGAAGCTTAAAGAGACGATAGTGGAATGTCCATATTGGAGGCCGGTAGGAAATCGCATTTTATTCGATATCGGGCGATTAGGCCAGTGTATTGTGTTGGCCATTTTACTCATTGGGGCCAAGTCCGTCGTCTGGAGCAGCGGTGGTCGAGGTGTATTCTGTTGGCCATTTTACCCTTAAGTCTGCTATAAAATGCCGGTCTTAGCACATCTAAGAGAGGCTGGTGGTAGCTCACAGTCGTGCCAAACAAGCATGAGGGCCAGGGACATGAGAGCGCTTTTCAGGTGGCGCAGAGAGAAATTGTCCACCCCACATCACAGGAGGTGGGGTAATACCGGCCTACGCACCTACTAGATATTTTGGCCATTTTCCTAACGTAACGTCCTCGTACTGATGTTTGGGGTGACACCGGCTCCATCAATAGAAGTGGCCGCCTCATAGACAGCTTTTACCTTTAAAAATGACGCATAAAATTACGCTAAACTTTTTATCCCGCAATAACTTTATTTTTTTATTTATTTCTTGGTTTAAGTAAAATACTATAAATTCTTAGGAACGCTCTTTTTTTTGGATGTGGACGTATTTGATAAAAAACTGCTGATTTTTTTATTTTTCTTTGGTTGTTAATAAATCTTTTAGGGTTGGCAGTTTCGCCTCGTAACTGTTATGGAAACACCCCTTTACCAGAGATGGTTTATTTGAAGAACGCTACCGGACTCCGGTAGGGCCTTATTGCCTGTGTGGAAGTTCCCCCTAGACTGTGGGAAGATGAAGACACCAAGTATGGGTTTACTGTCCCGTTTCCGCCTATGAAAGCGTCTAAAAAAGGTAATGATGTCCCAGTTGTTCTGGCATTAGCGGAACCATTACCTCTAGCTAGACACCCGGCGGCTGTCTACTTGAGTCAATTAGCAGCGTCGTCAAGGCGGACGATGACACACAATTTAAACTGGGTGGCCAATTTATTAAGTAATGGCCAATGTGACCATCTGACTTTGGATTGGGCAAAACTAAAATATGAACATACCGCTGCGCTACGTTCGGTTTTGGCAGAAACACATCCACCAACAACAGGCAACCTGAAGCTGACAGCAGTTAAGCAAGTTCTAAAATGTGCTCGGAAACTAAAGCTGATAAGCATTGATGATTATGAAGATGCGGTGAGTGTGCCTCCCCTGACAGGAAATACACCACCAAGGGGCCGGCTTTTACAACCAGAAGAGATAGAAGCGCTGATCCGGGTATGTGTAGAATCTAAAACGCCATCCGGTACAAGGGATGCAGCAGCAATTGCCTGTTTATGTGCAGGATTAAGGCGATCTGAAGTAGTAGCACTGAATTTAAAAGATTATAATGCAGAGAACGGCTGTCTATTGGTAGTAGAAGGGAAAGGGAAAAAGACAAGACAGGCTTATTTACCACCGGGGGGTACTAAATTAATTGATGATTGGTTAGGGGTGAGAGGACGTAAAGCCGGCCCATTGCTTTACCGATGTGTTGGGAAGGCCATTCAAACGGAACGCATAACTGCCGATGCCCTAGCGTTAAGGTTGATAGAAAGGGGAGCAGCAGCCGGCCTCGGTACTTTTTCTGCCCATGATTTCCGCCGCACATTTATTAGTAATCTGTTGGATAAAGGAGCGGATATGGTAACAGTGCAAAAGTTGGCCGGTCATGCAGACCCGGCGACTACTGCTAAATATGATCGGCGCGGTGAAGAAGTAAAACGTAAAGCGGTTGAATTGTTGGATGGGTTCGGGTTAAAGCCGGAATTAGAGTAATTCTAGCAACTAGACAACCCCAATTAAAAAAGCAATATTGCAAGCAATAAATATTAGCAAGTTAGCCATTTTGTTACTTTATTATGTTTTTTATACAAAATTCTAAGATTTGATGTAATTTCTATAGTAGGAAGACAGAAATAAGGTAAGGTCTTTTTAGCTTTAATAAAATTCCAAACTCAAACTTTTTTTTACGCTTATGACCCTCTATTCATATATCTCGAAGTCACAAAAATTTACCAATATTTTGCTGCAATTATAATAACTATTTGCATTTTTATCTAAGGACTAAGCATCAGCCGGCCTAGAATTGGACACTAACCACCGGCAACCAACAGTCAAGGACTAACCACCGGCCCGTAGACAACCGTACACTACCCACCGATCTACACCCAAAAATGCCACTTCAATGATGCCGGTGTTTCCTACTAAATCAGGCCGACATTATGCTGCAAGCAATGTTGTCAGAATTGTCAGGGCAGCGGCAATCAGGGCCGGTCTTGAACAAAAAGTATCACCTCATTGGTTGCCTGAAAGCCCACGCAACACATTCATTAGATAGGGGTGCTCCTCTACATCTGGTACAAGCAACTTTGGGACATTCTAGCATTTCCACAACAGAACGCTATCTACACGCCCGACCAGATGATAGTTCATCCCGGTATTTACCTAAAACTTAGGGCTTTGACAGGGGTAAAAAAGCTAATTTAGTTCGACAATCTATACCAAAATGCTCAGTATTTGTTTTATTTTAATAGATAAATCAAACTTTATGCAAAGCAAAAAATGGCGTTATTACCTGATGAAACGTTAGCCACAGTCCTCATGTTACAAAGAGAATTATTAGAACGACTTGAGGGAGCATAAAATGCAAAGCCAGAATATAGATTTAATCCGAACCGTCTTTCAAAGCCGCTTAACGACTCTTGAGCATCTCTTGAAGTCAGCTAGGACTCCTGATTGTGATTACGAGTCATTCCTTCAAAAGCGCATTGTGGCTGATATGCTTCCGTTTGGTACACAGATTGCTTTCACCTGCAATCAACCACACAACTTTGCGCTCTGGTGTAATGGCAAACCTGCGAATAATCTAGATCCAAAGGTCACATCTCTTGCACAGGCATCCCTTGTACATCGCAAACACTAAGGAACTTCTTTTGGGTGTTAATGCTGAAGATTCTCTCGTTAGCTGAGGTGAAGCGCATTGACTTGGGTCAGAGCCTCTACATTGAGTTGCCTGGTAATGCCTATGTGAATGAATTCCTAATTCCAAACTTTTACTTCCATCTGGTCACGGCTTACGATATTCTACGCATGGCTGGTGTACCAATTGGAAAACGAGATTACATGATGCACTTGGTGCCATTAATCAGAAAGGATGAAGCCTAACTATTCAAATGCAGCGAACGGTCAAGAGTAACTCGCTCTAAATTCGGGATTATTGCCACCGCTGATTTGAGCAGTTATGCTTCGGAACTAACAGCGATGTACATCAAGAAGTTAAATCTACTCTGCATG
The DNA here is from genome assembly GCF_025370775.1 of Ancylothrix sp. D3o. Classification (NCBI taxonomy): domain Bacteria; kingdom Bacillati; phylum Cyanobacteriota; class Cyanophyceae; order Oscillatoriales; family Microcoleaceae; genus Ancylothrix; species Ancylothrix sp. D3o. The sequence continues at coordinate 40,411 of NZ_JAMXEX010000022.1, forward strand.
CAACTCCACACATTGTTATGGACAGGTGTTGTGTATGCCGGCCAATTCGTCAAAATTGATGCCCATCCTCACCCGCCTAAAAGTCGAGTCCGAAGGTGGACCCGTTGCGGGCAATTGCAACTGCTGTGCTAAAGCTTGATAATGGCGAGTTGCAAAATTTTCAAGGGCGCAATAACCATAGCAACCACTCTCGAGTTCCCATGATCACTAATGGTAAAATTACCTATAGAGGATAACAGCGTCCTCTGGGGGCGCGAAAATCAGGCTCTTGCGCCAAGGCTACTCTCAAATTAGCTGTCATCTACCTATCCAGTTGGTTTTCTATGATCATGTTAGGGCGAGGGCTTACTCGTTTAGATTACCCTAATCTTTCTCTCACCAGAATAAATTAGCCCTGCCTGTAAAGGGTGGTTATACGGAAAAATTTTGTATAATACCTAAATAAGCGGGTAAAAAAGAAGTTTTTCGTAGATTCAGGCAAGAATCCGTTATAATGCTTGATGTGTTAGGATTGAGAAAAAGATTATACGGAAACTTTCTGTATAATAAATAGTTAGACTGCTGAGGTTCCGGTGAGACGTACTCAAAAGCAGCTCACCACAATACGTTTTAGGGTAAAGCCTTTAAACGTAACAGAAAGTTGAAAAAGGTTGAATTCATTATTTCAAGGGAACACTTCATAAGTAGTTGTTGAACTTAACACAAAACGTCAGTTTCAGCTAGATATTGAGGGAGAAATAGTAATGGATATAGCCAAAGCGAAAAAAAGCTTGACCACGTTGGAAAGCTGGCAAATGGTTTTGAATGTTCAAGAGCTTTTCAATAAGGTAGTTAAGAGAGTTTTGATTTTGTGTACTGTTTGCTTATTGTTGTGTCTAGCTACACTTCAAGAAGCAAAAGCACTTGTACAAACTCCACAAAATTCAATAGTTTCTAATAGTATTCTGATTGCATTTCAAGTATCTGAGGACACCGTCTCAGCAGTTCATAAGTTTGAACAAGCAGTGAGAGCTATTGATCCTGACGGTACTTTGTTTGTTGATATCAGCCCTGCTGAATATATAAACGGTATGGTGTTAATTACAGTTGCTAACGATTGGTATTACCAACCATATCAGATACGTAAACAGGCTGCTCAAAGTTTGTGGAATTCTTGGGCTGCTATTTATTCTCCTGAAAATCCTGATAAGGCCAGGGTCAAAATTTTGGACTTAAAAGGCAATCGTATAGGTGGCTCCTCTACATTGGGAGGTTCATTAGTAGACGTTGATAAATAATTCGCTAAAACCAGTGCAGGTAGCGGTCTAACAATTCGGGTGGAGCGGATTGACCGAAGTCGCTTGGGTTGGATTTAAAAATTTTGGCAACCGCTGACCCGAACCGTTATGCTTCGGAACAAGTAGCGATGTACATCAAGAGGTTAGATTTACTCTGCATGCAGCTACAAATAACGTTGTGGTCAGCTATTTTATATATTGAATTTTCTGTGTGCTTTGGGTCATGTTAACGATCTCACAAATCGGCACCACCGAGAACTCAATTTCAGCTTTTTAAATAGCCTCGGCATCAAGGTATAAAGCCCTGAGCGGCGTTTCAAGAAAAGTTGAAACGCCGCTCTCATTTTTGTCTGTGGCTTCTACTCACGTTCAAAATTACTGCAAGTTAGCGTAGCTGATACTAGGCTTAGAAACCCCGTGCAGAGCTTTTCGCTTGAACTGCACGAAGGTCATAGCGCTCCAGGTTCATCACCTTGTCCCACGCCGCCACAAAGTCATTGACAAATTTCTGTTGCGAGTCCACACAACCGTAGAC
>NZ_JAMXEX010000023.1 GCF_025370775.1 Ancylothrix sp. D3o
TACCCTATCTTTTTTGAGGCGATTTGTCTAGAATTGCCTCCCTGTCTGTTTTTCAGGCAACCTGTCACCCCGTCAGGCTTTTTGATCGCCCAATGTAATAAACAGCCCAGTCAAAAAGCAAGACAGCAAAGAAGATTTAACTATCTTCTCCGGCTCTACCTCTTTGACTTTTGACCTGCATAGTCCTATTCCCAACAATATAAGATAAGCTCCACCCAGGTATCTTATTAAAGCAAATAGGCTATCCATCATTTCAGCGAGAAGTGATAACCCGCCAATGGTTATTTTTATAAAAACAATGTCACCCGCTACTATTCCTAAAGTAGTGAAAACACCATGAATAAATCCAAATGTAGCTGCTCTTGTAGAGACAGTTAATACACTGAAACTCGGAATAGCAGCCAGAACAGCCATCGCACAAAATAATGCAACTATGCTGCTCAATGTCATACTACTTTGCATGAGCATAACCCCTATTTGATATGAGTCAATAGCATCTCGTCAACGTAACGCCGGATCACCTGTTGTTGTTGCTCCGCGCTGAGGTGTTTGGCTTGAATGAGGAAGTCCAGGCTAACTCCATTGACAAGGGCTAAAAGAGCATTGGCTTCTAACTCAAGGTCTGCATCATCTCGAATCAGTTCAGCTGAGTGAAGAGCTTGCAACTCTTGCAGAATTACCTCACGGAGTTGAGCCGCACTGTGTTGGTGTTCAGCCATCAGGGAATCTCGCCCAACGGCATATCCCAAAAAGGCTAACCAGACCTTGAGAATCGCTTGTCGTTCTACATCAAGCGGCAGAAATGCTGACATGATGTTTAAGAGCCGCTCGACTCCGAGTACCTGCTCCCTTTGAGCGTGCATTACCTTGAGTAAAGACTGAGTGACTTGATGAAGGGCAAAGAGTATCAAGTCTTGCTTATCTCGAAAATAGTGGGTGACAACTCCCGTAGTGCAACCAAGTTCTTGAGCGAGCGCTCGCATACTGGTGCGATCTAACCCCTCTCGAACAATAACTCGCCAAGCGGCTTCACAGACTTCAAGACGGCGATCTCGTTGGGACATAACTATCAAAGATATCTAAGGAAACAGCGAGCAACCTGATTGACAACTTATCATAACAGTTGTTATTTTATAACACAACAACTGTTATGAGGTATTTCCATGAACTCTGACGGTAAAAATCTTTCACCTCGCGGAGGGTTCGGTGGTTTAGTGGATCGGTTTGTCGGGCCGGGTGCGACAAAAGCTGAGTTACTATTGCAATTTGTACCGGCCTTGGTGGCGATGGTGGCGACTCCAGCCTATGCGTTAACCCTCAGAGTCCAGTGGACACAGTTGCAGTTAGGATTCATGGCACTTCTGGCGTTTGATTTAGTGGGGGGTGTCCTCACCAATGCCACATCCACTGCTAAACGCTGGTATCACCGGCCTGGTCAGGGTTTGCGGCAGCATCTGACATTCGTATCTATTCATCTGATTCATGTTTTGCTGGTAGCCTTGCTGTTTCGAGGAGGAGATTGGGGGTTCTGGTTTGGCACATCTGGCTACCTATTGGGAGCATCAGTTCTGATTCTGGGCTCGCCCCTCTATCTCCAGTGTCCAGTCGCACTGGGACTTTACGGATTATCGCTGCTTGGCAATTGTTACCTCGTTTCCCCTACGCCTGGTTTGGAGTGGTTTCTGCCGTTCTTTTTTCTCAAAATTATGGTTAGCCATTTGCTTCCAGAAACGCCCTACTACACCGACACATTTCAGGATTTTCATCAGGATTGATTAATGCAGCTAAGGGCCGGCTTCTGTAAAGTGACTTCTGGATATTCAGATGCCGATGGATGCAATAAGATTAGTAAGTGAGCAGCCAAGTATTTGAGGGCCAATGGCTAAGTCGGCATATATTTGAGGGCCGCTAAACGCGGTAACCCAGCCCTATGTTTAAGCGCCGATGAATATTGGAGTATGTGGATGTAGATATAGAGAAGCCGATATATGCTCCAAGGTCAGGGAATGAGCGAGTGAATATTGCAGGGTCGGTTGATATTGTAGAACCAGTGCATGGTGCAGGGCCGATAGATGGAGAGATTCTGATGGAGGCTCAGGGGCCGGTGCATACAGTGGCGAACCTCCAGACACCAATTGCTCTGCTGGATGGCCGGTGGATTTTTGGGGGCCGGTGTAGGGGGCGGGACAGGCGAATACTTAAAAACCGGTGGATGGCGGGGCCGGTGGATGCCGTTGTGCGATCCTATTTATATTAGTAGAAAAGAAAAATATAGCTTTAATGAACCAAGCACAACAAAAATTACTCGATCTCGAACAGCGCATAGAAGTGCGGGTGCAAGATATTCGCGCTTCTCGTGACTGGTGGCCGTGTCGTCGCGGATGCGATCAATGTTGTCGTCAGTTGGCACAACCTCCTGAACTTAGTTTACAGGAATGGGCACGAATTGATGAAGCAGTTGCAGCATTATCGGCAACCGTACGCGCCGAAGTCGTCCAGAAAATCGAGCAACTTCTGGTGCAAATAGCGAAAAATATTGTAGGTTCGCACGTTGTTTGTCCCTATCTTGATGAAAATGAAGGTGCTTGTCGGATTTATGATGCACGTCCGATTGCTTGTCGCACCTATGGCTTTTTTGTTGCTCGTAATGGCAGTGATTACTGCCAAATTATTGAAAAGGAGGTTTTTTCTCGTACTGATGCTGCTACCGATATTGTATGGGGAAATGCGGAATCTATTCATAATGAGATTGAACGAGTTTGTGGAAAACTAATTCCCTTTGATGCCCATTATCAACGTAGTAATTCTTTGTAAATAACATTTACGCTTGAATCAAAAATCAAAGTTAATTTTAAACAGAGGATTTGACATGGCAACTTATCTAGTCACGGGTGCTAATCGCGGAATAGGTTATGAATACTGTCGCCAATTGCAGGCAAAAGGAGATCGCGTTATTGCTGTCTGTCGCAATGCTTCCAAGGAATTGAAGCAGCTAGGGGTGCAGATCGAGGAAGGATTTGATATTACCTCGGATGCTTCGGTTGCTTCCTTGCGAAGTCGTTTGAGTGAGATTGCGCTTGATGTTTTGATTAACAATGCCGGAATTCTCAAGCGAGTTACTTTGGAAGACTTAGATTTTGACAGTATTCGAGAACAATTTGAGGTCAATGCTTTAGGAGCCTTACGAGTTACCAATGCGCTACTGCCAAATCTCCATGCAGGTTCTAAAGTTGTGTTGATGACAAGTCGGATGGGTTCAATTGGAGATAATACTTCTGGCAGTTCTTACGGTTATCGGATGTCGAAGGTAGCCTTATCAATGGCAGGGAAATCTTTATCTATCGACCTCAAACCGCGTGGGATTGCAGTGGCAATTCTCCATCCAGGTTTAGTGCAAACTCGCATGACAAATTTTACGGCGGGAGGAATTACGCCAGAGGAATCTGTAAAGAATTTGTTGGCGAGGATTGAAGAGTTGACGCTGGAAAATACGGGTACTTTTTGGCACGCTAATGGTGAGGTTTTACCCTGGTAAGTGCGTGACACCTATTTGAAGGTTCATTTACTTTATATGAGAGATACGGATATCGAGGTTGTTATTGCCTACTGGTAAGGGTGTAATCTGGTTATTCTTTCTGCCATGCTGATGCAATAAGCTTCAATAGTGGTTAACTCTTGATGCAATTGAATCAAGATAGTGTTACAATCTCAGGTAGTTTAAAGCTGACTCTTTCCTGGTTTTGGTTCTCCTGCAATTTATGTCTAACGCTGCTTGTGACCGTCTTAAGCAAAATACTGAAAGAATTATGCAAATGTGGGAGCAACGGGCGCGTGATGAAGTCAGTGCATCAATACACCAGGACTCTCTTGTATTGCAAAATTCGCTACCTAAATACTTAAACCAACTGGTAGATGAACTTTCAACCAAGATTGAAAGGACACCAGCCCGAATCGCATCCGACGAGATAGAAAGCACGCGAATTGGCAAACTGCATGGGCATGAACGGGCGGGCTATGCTGACTACTCCCTGACTCAACTCATTTTCGAGTACCACATCCTACGTCAAGTAATCTTTCAGGTTTTAGAAGAAGAAGCGCCTTTAGGAGTTAGGGAACGAGACATTATTATCGACTCGATTGAGCAAGCCGTTAATGACGCTGCCACTCAATTCTCAAAAACGCTGCGAGATATTCAAGAGTTATTTATCGTGACGCTAACTCACGATCTCAGAGGCCCAATTAATGTTGTGAAAATGGGAACTCAACTGATAATGCGTCGGCTTGAACGAGGAGACACCCACATTGATGTAGCAGCAAGGATGATCAATTCGATTGATCGGTTGGATTCGATGATTCAAAATCTGCTTGATGCGAGTCGGCTGCGGGCAGGACAGGGCTTAAAAATTGAATTTGAAGAATGTTATTTAGACAAGTTAGTCCACGAAGTAGTGGAGGATTTGAACTTCACTTATGGAAAGCGGTTTGTTGTAGTCTCTGATTCTAATATCAAGAGCTATTGCAGCCGTAAAGAAATACGGCGGGTGATTGAAAACTTAGTAATTAATGCTGTGAAATATGGCGATCCTAGCACGCCAATTACACTCACGCTCCAGCAATTTGAAACGCAGATCTGCCTTACCATTTATAATGAAGGCGATCCGATTGCCCCAGACGCTCAATCAATCCTATTTCAACAATTTCGGCGAACCACCTCTGCTGAGGAGCAAACGGGATGGGGATTAGGATTATTTTTGGTAAAGAGTATTATTGAAGCGCATCAAGGGACGATTGAAGTTGAAAGTGAGGAGGGCAAGGGGACAAGCTTTATTGTTAAGTTGCCTAGATTTCCCAGTTAGTTGGCCCAGTTGCTCGTAAAGGGCTAAAGCGCGATTGCCTGTAAATATAGCAACGGACATATCGTAATGGACATCGTATTTGGATTTAAAGGGAAGAGGGAACAGAAAAATGTCCTAACAGCCAAGGCGACTGCTATATATAGCAATTCTATTTGAGTTGTGAGCCAGCGCAATAAATCCCCGGCTTCTCTTGTGAAGTCGAGGATCTGGCCTACTGTAAGCGGTAATCACACGAGGCTTAAACAGTGCGGAGTCGTTTTCGAGAGCGAGCCCCTGCTTTTGGGGACTTTTGGGGGCGGCTGGGTGCCGATGGTGCCTGGGATTTTGCCCAATTACTGCGACGTTGCTTGGATCGCTTAGACTTCGGTTCCTCTGGCCCAGACTGAGATGGAGCGGTTGGCTCGTATCCCGGAATCACTTCTTTGCTCAGGCTTTGATTGAGCAACCGTTCGATGTCCTTTAAATAAGGATATTCATCCTTAGAGACTAGAGAAACCGCTCGTCCAAGGTTTCCAGCGCGACCTGTGCGACCAATGCGATGCACATAGTCTTCTGGTACGTTGGGCAGTTCAAAGTTCACCACATGGGGAAGCTGGTCTATATCTAGTCCCCGTGATGCTACGTCGGTCGCCACTAATACCCGCACTTTCCCTTGCTTAAAGTCTTGCAGCGCACGGGTGCGGGCTGCCTGAGTTTTGTTGCCATGAATTGCAGTGCTTTTGATCCCATCTTTAGCAAGCTGCTCGGCTAGACGGCTGGCTCCGTGTTTCGTGCGGGTGAAGACGAGTACCTGTTCCCAATTGTGGAACCTAATCAGATAAGAAAGGAGTTCTCGCTTGCGATCACGATCAACAGGATGAACCACCTGTTCCACCTGCTCTGCGGCGGTATTGCGGGGAGCTACTTCGATCTGGGTTGGAGATTTTAGCAGAGTGTTGGCAAGCTGCTGGATTGCTTTAGAGAATGTGGCAGAAAACATCAGCGTTTGCCTCTGTGCGGGCAGTTTCGCCAAAATCTTGCGGATATCGTTGATGAAGCCCATGTCTAACATCCGATCGCATTCATCCAGTACCAGTATCTCTATCTGGGAAAGGTCTATGGTCTTCTTCGCAACGTGGTCGAGCAACCGACCGGGCGTGGCGACTAGAATATCAATTCCCCGACGCATGATTTGAATTTGCTGCCCAATTCCGACGCCGCCATAGACTGCTGCTGACCGCAAGGACAGGTATTTACCGTAGGTTTTGACGCTATCGTTGACCTGATCTGCCAATTCGCGGGTGGGGGTGAGTATGAGGGCGCGAGGCTTGCGATGCCCGTTATTGGGGTTGGTAGTACCCAAAAGTTGCAGTAGAGGCAGGGTAAAGCCAGCCGTCTTGCCCGTTCCAGTTTGGGCGCTGGCGAAAATGTCTTGCCTTTTGAGGATGGCGGGAATTGCTTGCTGCTGAATGGGAGTTGGTTCGGTGTAGCCAGAGTCGGCAACGGCACGAAGCAGGTCGGTCGAGAGACCGAGGTTACGAAATATCATAGATACGATTGCTCCTAGTAATGCCCCTCTCCCAAATTAAATACCTGGGGCCAGTCTAAGAGCAGGAATTTTATGGTTCAGTTGGATAGTTTGAACCAGCTTTTTTTCAATGCGCCAGTAACAGACCGGAATGTACTCGCAATTATTTATTATAACAGAAATCCTGATTCTTTATTTAGAGTGCACGGAAAGGGCTATCCTCAATCCTCACCTTTAGAGTAAAGACATCTGCTCTTATTAGGAGCAAAATCACAGACAGAAACAACTAAATAATTATATTGTTGATTGAGTCTGCATATTCCTAAACAATTTTTTTCTCAATCTATGCTTATACCCTTAATGATTGCTCTATCCCAGCCAGTGCAGTTAGTGCAAGCGGAAACCTGCAAAATAACGGTATTTTTCAATAGTCGCATCCGGTATGACGATGAGATTAACAATTGCCCCATCTTAAAAGGTACTTTTTATAACGATGATTGGAAGGTTGAGCTTAGTCAGTGGGAGCCAGGATTATATGTTTATCGAGGAATTAACCGAATTACTGGGGATAAAATTGAACTTATGTCTTCCCAAGTTGGCGGTACTGTAGATCGGCCACAGTACCGATTCAAAAATGGTGAATTCCTATATAGCGTTTCAAATGAGATGTAAACAGAAGTTGTTAGATAATGATAAAATTAAAGCGATGTTTATGGAAAAGATTATTATGGAATACCTAGAAATAAAAAGGGTAATTAAAGATTTGGATCAGTTGATAAAAAGCAATCCAGATTCAGGATAATTAAAGAGAGCGTTCGCTGTAAAACTTGCTTTACAAGGTTGGAGATATTCAATGATTGGCACAACTTTAAATGTATCAAAGAGCTTCATTACTAAGTGGCAAAAAAGATTTAAGTCAGCCGGGATAGAAGGCATCAAATTATCTTATCAAGGGAGCCAAGGTTATTTAAGTAGAGAGGAAAAGCAAGCAGTAATCGCTTGGCTCCAAAAACAAGAACATTGGGACTTGTCAGAACTAGAGTGTTATTTAATTGAGCAATATGACGTGGTTTTTCAGTCCCCAATCAGCTATTATAGCTTACTTGCAGAAGCTAAGATTAGTTGCTGCAAAGCCCAAAAAAAGAACCCTCGTAAAGACCCTGAAGTCGTCAAGAAAAGAAATCAAGAAATCCACTTTATGTTAAAAAGATTAATGCCGAGCATTAAATTGGAAGACATTGCTGTGTATGCAGTAGACGAAGTTCACTTGTTAGAAGGATCTCTGATTAGTCATGGGTGGGGAGACAGCCAAGAAAGATTAAAAATTCCGATTATCAATTGCATTGAAGCGGCAAACCTATTAGGTCGCTTTAGACCTGATAAACCAAGAATTAATTGTGCGTGCTTATCAAGCAGGAAATAGTGATTCGACAGTGGACTTTATTCAAGAACTAATTAAACTTAATTCCTGAACGACACATTATTTTCGGGGAGGGAACCGCCTATCATAGAAGCGAATTAATCCGGCAATTCCTGAAGATAGTTAATCAGGATTTACCCCCCCAAGCATGGAAAGTAACTTGTTATTTATTTGCTCCTTATGCTCCTGAAAACAATCCAATTGAAGCAGAAGCTTCATTGAAAAGCTTACTTAGACGGTGTTACCGCTTCTGTAAAAACTTTACCATTATGAAGCGATTGTTTAAGTGTTTAGTTGATTTCAAGTTGTTTACTTTTCCTGATCTCAAAAACTATGATCTTTTTCATGTCTCATCTGAAAATGCTATATCAATCGAACTCATAAAATTCACTCGTATCATCACATCCACATACGAGCGAAATTTGCCTGTGCCACCCCATCCACCGGCATTCGCATATCCATCCGCCCAAACCAGATCCGCCAGGTTCTGAGCATTCGGCTGAGTCTCCCCATCCACCGGCCCCTCAACATCCACCGTCCTTACAAAATTCACCGGCCCCTAAAAATCCACCGGCCCCTAAAAATTCTCTGGCCTTTGAACATCCACCGGCGCTCCGCAAAGCGTCGGTTTTTTAGTTTTTGGGGTAAGGGGGAATTTTAAGATACTAGAGAGAATGGTAACAGCGATTGAACCCAGCCTCCTGAAAGTTTATACAGCAAGTACGAGGTGGTGCTGCGCCACATACTGACCCTAGATGGTCAAGTGTTATCGATCCATGATATTGTCGAGAGATGGGGACTGCAAGTCGCGTATCAGTTTAAGGACATGAAGCTAGATAGCGCAAGGCATATTGAAATGTTGGATGGATTAATTGGTCAGCACGAGGATTTTTGGGTAAAGAAATTGGCGACGTTACAGCCACTTACGATTCCCTATGCAGATCCGATGGTATCACACTTGGAACATAAGCGGTACACAAGTGTAAAGATGTCCATAGCGCATGAGGTCACAACATTTCTGGAGGCTCGCCAGCCCGAATGGAATCAAGGCGACTTCCTGTTTGCTGCTTTTGCTACTTATCTAGCCCGTATTGGAGGAACTGGATGTTTCGATATCGGATTTAGAGATGTCGAGATGCAACGGGAGTTAGTAGGGCTCGAAGGCTTGTTTGCATCAATTGTTCCTTGTCGCGTAGATATAGACGACGAGCAAAGTTTTGAGGAAGTTTTTAAAAGTTTTAGGCCGCAAGTGGAGTTGACCAAACTTCACAAGACTTATGCGCGTGATGTCGTAGCGAGGTATCCGGCTCTTCGTTCATTGCCTGAACTGAGTCGTGAGCCGATGTTTCCGGTGGTCGTAGAACGGGTAGAAAAACTAGACGACAACCAAGCTGGGTTAGGGGATGAGTTGACTCTGGTCATTCCATCAGAGGGGAAAGAATGCTGTTGGCTCTATAACGCCGAGGCATTAGATGGTGACAGCATTGCCAGGATGTTGGATCAGTTTGCTACTTTTTTGCAAGGTATTGTAACTGACCCCGAAAGGCGCGTTGCCGATTTGCCTCTGTTATCTGAGCCGGAGCGTCACAAAATTCTGGTGGAGTGGAATAATACTCAGGCAGATTACCCCAAGGATAAGTGTATCCATCAGTTATTTGAGGCTCAGGTGGAGCGGACACCAGATGCGGTGGCGGTAGTTTATGAAGACAAACAGTTAACCTATCGGGAACTGAATGCAAGAGCGAATCAGCTAGCGCACTACCTGCAAAAACTCGGCGTGGGACCAGAGGTTTTAGTGGGGATTTTTGTCGAGAGATCACTTGAGATGATGGTGGGGCTTCTCGGTATTCTCAAAGCAGGTGGAGCCTATGTGCCTCTAGATCCTGCGTATCCCTTTGAACGTAAGGCGTTCATGCTGTCAGACTCCCAGGTTTCGGTGCTATTGACCCAAGAGAAGTTGCGAACGGGATTGCCTGAGCAGGGTGCGGAGGCGATCTGCTTAGATACAGGCTGGGGGGTAATTTCTCAGGAGAGTGAGGACAATCTCAACAGCGGGGTTAATCCCGCCAACTTGGCTTATATAATTTACACCTCTGGGTCAACCGGCAAACCAAAGGGAACGATGATTGTCCACCAAGGATTGGTCAATTATCTAAGTTGGTGTATAAAAGCTTATGCAGTAGCCGATGGGGTTGGTTCTCCGGTTCATTCTTCGATTGGCTTCGACGCGACCATTACCAGCTTATTCTCTCCCCTATTGGTAGGACAGAGGGTAGTCTTCCTCCCAGAGAAGCAGGAGATAGAGGCTCTTAGTGCCGTCTTGTGTTCTCAAAGTAATTTTAGCCTCGTCAAAATCACTCCAGCCCATCTGGCACTACTCAGTGAGTTATTACCCAGTAAGCAGGCGGCGGGTCAGACAAGAGCCTTAATTATCGGTGGCGAGGCTCTCTCGAAAAAAAGCATTTCATTCTGGCAGACTCACGCACCTGAAACTAGACTAATCAACGAATACGGCCCAACAGAAACGGTTGTCGGATGCTGTATCTATGAGGTTCCGGCTCAGACCACCCTATCAGGTTCGATTCCAATTGGTCGTCCTATTGCCAATACTCAGCTTTATATATTAGATCAATCTCTCCAACCCGTCCCCATCGGAGTCACGGGTGAACTGTACATCGGTGGCGATGGCTTAGCGCGGGGCTATCTCAACCGGCCAGAGTTGACAGATCAGAAGTTCATCCCCAACCCCTTTAGTAACGACCCCGCAGCACGTCTGTACAAAACTGGAGACTTAGCTCGCTATCTACCGGACGGCAACATCGAGTTTCTCGGTCGTATTGATAATCAGGTAAAAATTCGTGGCTTCCGAATCGAACTCGGCGAGATTGAGGCAGTGCTGATGCAAAACCGGGCTGTTCAGGATGCCGTAGTTATAGACCAAGAGTACGGCCTTAATGACAAGCGCCTAGTAGCCTATGTGGTTAAGGGCCAGGAGCAAGTCCTCTCAATCAGTGAACTGCGTCGCGACCTAAAGCAGAAACTGCCCGATCACATGATACCCTCGGCATTTGTGCTGCTGGAAGCACTGCCGCTGACACCGAATGGTAAGGTGGATCGCCGCGCTCTGCCAGTGCCCGACGCCACCAGAGCCGAACTGGAAGAAGATTTTGTGGCTCCTCGTACGCCTGTTGAAAAGGTGCTGGCAGAAATCTGGGCTGAAGTGTTGGGCGTCGAGCGAGTCGGCATCCACGACAAGTTCTTGGAATTGGGCGGACATTCCTTACTCGCTATCAGGATTGTAAGTCAGTTGCGTGACTCCTTAAAGGTGGAGTTACCTATAAGTACCCTGTTTGCATCTCCAACTGTAGCCGATTTAGCCAAGCGCATTGAGGCTGGTGATCAGGAAAAGCCTTTCTTGCAAGCTCCTCCTATCCGACCCGTTTCTAGGAACCAAAACTTGCCTCTCTCGTGGAACCAGCAGAGGCTGTGGTTCCTGGCACAATTAGAACCCAATAGTCCTGTTTATAATGAACCCTTCACCATTCGCTTGGGGGGTGCTATAGACGTAGATGCACTCTCAAAAGCCCTCAACGAAATCATCAAACGTCACGAAAGCCTGCGCTCTCGCTTCATCACAATAGATGGCCAGCCTGTTCAGGTGATAGATCCACCCTCTAGTTTCAACCTAGCAGTAGTGGATCTCCGACAACTACCACAAGACCAACGGGAAGCCGAAGCTTTGCAGTTGGCAACTAGGGAGTCTAAGGATCTGTTTGACCTAACTTCTGGGCCACTGCTGCGAGCTACGTTGATGCAACTGGCAGATCAGGACTACAGATTATTCCTGACTGTTCACCACATCGTCATTGATGGGGTTTCGATCTACAGCGTGTTTCTTCCAGAACTCGCTGCACTCTACGAAGCTTTTTCTACCGGCAAACCCAGCCTACTAGCAGAACTGCCCATACAATACGTTGACTTTACCCTGTGGCAACGACAATGGCTGGCGGTCGAGATTCTGGAAAGTCAATTAGACTACTGGAAACAGCAGCTACGGGGCGACCTGCCTGTACTACAGCTACCTTATGACCGTCCGCGACCCGCCGTTCAGACCTTCCGAGGTGCAAGGCAATGTCTGACATTATCCAAAGACCTAACCTTGGCACTCAAAACTCTTTCGCAACAAGAGGGAGTTACCCTATTTATGACGCTGCTGGCAGCGTTCAAAACCTTGCTCTACCGCTACACGGAGCAGGAAGATATGGTGGTGGGCACGGTCAGCGCAGGTCGCAACAGACCGGAGATTGAAGGGCTAATCGGGTTTTTCCTCAACACCCTAGTGTTGCGTACTGATATGTCGGGTTCCCCTAGTTTTCGACAGCTACTAGGACGAGTGCGGGAAATAACACTAGGAGCTTATGCCCATGAAGACGTGCCTTTTGAGAAGCTAATACAGGCACTCAAACCTGATCGCAATTTAAGCCATAACCCCCTGTTTCAAGTGGCATTTGTTTTGGAACCTCCAATGCCATCTTTGAATTGTGGCTGGACTATGAGCCAGTTAGATATCCAAACCGATACGGCGAAGCTCGATTTGACCCTCGAACTAGACGAAAGACCAGAAGGGATTATTGGCCGCTTTGAATACAACACGGATTTGTTTGAAGCCAGCACTATCTCGCGGATGATCGAGCACTTTCAGACTTTACTAGAAGGGATTGTTACTGACCCCAACAAGCGCCTCTGGGAATTGCCCCTCTTGACGGTAGCCCAACAGCAGCAACTGTTAGTGGAGTGGAATAATACCCAGACAGATTACCCCCATCAAGCCTGTATCCATCAGTTATTTGAAGCCCAAGTAGAGCGAACTCCTAACGCCGTTGCAGTAGTCTTTGAAAACGAGCAATTAACCTACCAGCAGCTTAATTATCGTGCCAATCAACTAGCACACCACCTGCAAAAATTGGGTGTGGAACCAGAAATGCTTGTCGGAATTTGTGTAGAGCGATCACTTGAGATGATCGTAGGACTCCTAGGCATTCTTAAGGCTGGTGGGGCTTATTTGCCGTTAGACCCATCGTATCCCCAGGATCGTCTAGCCTTCATGCTGGAAGATGCCCAGGTGTCGGTGCTATTAACCCAACATTCGCTAGTCGAGGGTTTTTCCGAGTACAAAGCACAGCGTTTCTGCTTGGATACCGACTGGGAAATAATCGCCCAAGAGAGCGAGGAAAAACCCATCAGTAGGGTGACAGCAGATAATCTAGCTTACACAATCTACACATCGGGTTCTACAGGGAAACCCAAAGGAGTGCTAGTAACCCATCAAAACCTAGTCCACTCCACCAGTGCTCGTCTTTTTTATTACAGCGAACCCGTCACCAGTTTCTTCTTACTTTCGTCGTTTGGCTTTGACAGTTCGATTGCAGGCATCTTTTGGACATTGTGCCAGGGAGGCATACTTGTGCTACCCCCAGCAAAGTTCCAACAAGAGCTATTACAGCTTACAAAGTTAATTGCTCAACATCGTATATCGCATTTATTGAGTCTTCCCTCTCTCTATAACCTGATTTTGGAGCAAGCGGAACCACAACAGCTTACTTGTCTTCGTACTGTTATTGTGGCAGGCGAACCGTGTTCGAGAGAGTTGGTGGAACACCATACTAAGCTTCAGGCTCATACATCTTTGTTCAACGAATACGGCCCAACAGAAGGAACGGTATGGAGCAGTGTATATCATTGTCAGTCTTCGGAACTCAGAACACAGGTTCCGATTGGTCGCCCTATTGCCAATATGCAGATATATCTGCTGGATAAATATTTGAATCCTGTTCCCATTGGTGTATCGGGCGAGATTCACATCGGCGGCGCAGGCATCGCCCGAGGCTACCTCAACCGCCCTGAGTTAACCAAAGATAAATTTATCCCCAACCCCTTTAGCAATGAACCGGGGACGCGCCTTTATAAAACTGGGGATCTAGCTCGTTATCTACCCGACGGCAACATTGAGTTTATGTCCCGCATAGATAATCAGGTAAAAATTCGTGGTTTCCGAATCGAAGTAGGGGAGGTTGAGTCAACTCTATCCCAATATCCTACTGTGCAGCAGTGTGTCGTAACAGCAAGGGTTGACTATGGAAGCGACAAACGTTTAGTTGCCTATATTGTTTCAAACCAGCAGCAGAAACCCACTACCGACGAACTACGATGCTTCCTTAAGCAAAAGCTCCCTGACTATATGGTGCCATCAGCGTTCGTTTTCCTAGACACCCTACCCCTCACACCCAACGGGAAAATAGACCAGCGCGCCCTGCCCGCACCCGACGGGATCAGGCAAGATCCAGCGTACCTTGTGCCTCCTAGCGATGATTTAGAAATCCAACTAACAAAAATTTGGGAAAACGTTTTAGGCAAAAAGCCCATTAGTGTGAAGGACAATTTCTTTGATGTGGGAGGGCACTCTTTACTAAGCGTGCGTCTATTGACACAAATCAATAAGGCATTCGGCAAAAGCTTGCCTCTGGCTGCTCTCTTCCAGGCACCCACAGTTGAGCAATTGGCCAGCATTCTCCGCCAGGAAGGATACTCAAAACTTGGGTCTGCTCTGGCACCGATTCAGCCTCACGGTTCCAAGCCACCTCTTTTTCTTTTTCAAGGCATCGGCTTATACCACGCTTTGGCATCTCATCTGGGTTTGGAGCAACCCGTTTATGGGTTATCAATAGAGATGATGAATGCAACAGACGCTTCCTTCAACCCTGTTGAGCTCGCGGCTCATTACATCAAAGAAATGCGAATAGTCCAGCCTCATGGCCCTTATTTTCTAGGCGGTTTATGCTTTGGAGGAATGGTAGCACTCGAAGTAGCTCAACAGCTTCACGCAGAGGGTGAGAAGGTAGCTCTGCTAGCTTTGTTGGATACTCTGGGTTTAGGTGCATACACACCCAAGCCTATCCACAAGCGGGCTTTGGGCTTCTTGAGTAACCTTTTGGAATTCGGCCCTGCCTATGGTCTGAAGAAAGTCAATGATTTGAGCAAAAAACTTCAGAGGATTTACTACAAATTTTTCCAGCCTAACGGTCTTCGTGGGTCGGACAACACTGGATACAAAACTTTTCAGGAGGCATACGGAGAAGCCCAAACCCAATATGTACCGCAAGCCTACTCAGGTCGAATAACGCTCTTTGTATCTAGTATGCAAACTACTGTAAGCGACTCCTGGTACGATCCTAAGTTGGTAGAGATTGATAGTAAATTCGGCTGGGGTGTGTTGGCTGTTGGAGGATTGGATATCTATGAGGTTCCTGGTGGACATCTTAGTATGTTGCAAGAACCCTATGTACAAGTGCTAGCTGAAAAATTGAAAGCTTGTATAGATCGTGTGCAGGCGGATGATTTAGCTCACATTCCATCCCTGTGCTCAGACCCGTTTGTCTGCGATAACGAAGATTCAACGGGGTAGCACATTCAGACAATATTGGGACTTACATAATTAGCACTTCTCTAAAATCATACAATAGTAGCTAGGGTGTCGGTACAGTATTAGACCTTAACAAAACCGGGCAGATATGATATGCCAATTACAGAATCAAGCTCAGAGCTTCGCTGTCCCCTCTGAAAAAAAGCAATTTATTAGACACTCCTTTTCATTAATTGTTGAGCTAAATCCTCCCCCCGGAGCCTTGGAATTGTTAATACTTCCATTACAACTTCTGATTTAAAATTTGTTGCTCCTATCATTTTTAGCATTCCTATCACACCTATTTTTCCCTTTTGATGGGTCGTTTGGCTTCTATATCTATTAGAAAGCAACGTTTCTATAAGGGGACATGAGAATAATTGATAGTGCAGTTGCAATTTCGTGGAATAATTACCCCAATCCACCATTATCATTGCTTTTGTGTTAGGGTTGGCCGGTTTGAGGGAATGTGCTACAAAACTACTGAACCCAACAGGTTTTAACCGATTTATCTGCCCTCAAACCCAGATGGGGTGACAAGTATCTTTAAAAGCTTTCCGAAGTAAGCGTTTGACCAACTTGAGTTTTTAAAAAAATCAGGAATTATTCACTCTTTTGTTGGCAGACATTTTAATCAACGATGGCTCACTGTAAGGTTGATTCATCAAATGATTAATTTTATGAGGCATTTTTGGCCCATGAATCTTTCTTGATCTTAGAGGCTGGAAGTCTTGCTTTACCAAGCGTTGAGGACAGTTGTCACCCCATCAGATCCGACGGCTGTCCGCCTGGGATGCCTGTGCGGTCATTTAGTCCATGTTTATTTCGGTATGTGGAATACGCTATCTGGTCGGTGTCCCCCTGGGATGCCGGTAATCTACATTTTGTCTGTGCGGATTTCAAATGGCTATAAGATTAAACATTTCGCTCGCGTGACACCGGCTTTTCGCGAGTTTCGCCGACCCCTAACAGATCCACCTACAGTGGCAATTTCACCGGCCTCATAAAATCCACCGCCCCCATGACATCTACTGGTGTCTCAATGCTGGCAGAGCCACCGACGCCGTAAAATTCACTGGCCTTTGTATGGGAGAGGATTTAGAGAAGTCGGGTATCTACTGACAAAATGGTTGGCAAGGGGTGCGGTGCGAAATAAGGGTTAGCGATTGAAGTCCACAACCGGGGTTAATTAATCAGGGCTTCTACATTTTGTCGGAAGGCCATTAAAGCGTGCTGACCCTGATAGTCCTTTATAGACCAAAAGATAGAATCAGATACTTCTAGTGACACAATGGTTTTGATTTCAATATTTGTGTTGTAGCCTGCTATATCTCCTAAGCGTTTGCCGTGACTACCTTCGCCCTGCACTTGATTAATTGTGTAGCCGCTTACATTATTGCTTTTAAACAAATTGATAATCGCATCTTTTAGCACTGTTTCAGCAATAATGGTGAGTAGGACTGCGGGTTGGACTGGGCTGGTTTCAGGGGGCATGGAGGACTCCACAGAGTAGATTTGGGGTTGTCTAGGTAATTGAGAGGGCTTTGTTGCCAAAATATTGTCAACGCTTGCTTCAGTTAATGATACTTCTACGCCATCAGGTTTTGAAACTACCTTAAGTTAGGTATTGCGCTTTGGACAAAGAAGAGAATGGTTGCGCGCCTAATAAATGCGAAGTGCATTGGAGTTTCGCAGGTTTAAATGTTAACAGGAATTCCGATAATTTTATAAAATAATCACGTTGCTTTCGCTGAAATAGTTTGAATTTGAACGTCATAATATAAGTCAATTTAACGGTTAATTAAAGAATAATAGTTCGTTTTTTCCATCTACCGGCCCCCAAAAATCCATCAGCATCTCAAAATCTACCGACTCTCGAATATCCTACCGGCCCTCGAATATCCATCGGCCTCCGAACCCCCACCGTCCGAGCAAACATTCACCTGTATCACCATATCCACCGGCGCTCTGATATCCACCGCCATCAGAAAATTCCCTGGCCCCTCTAAAGAAACTGGGTCTATCACATCCATCGGGGCCGGTGATTGCAAATAAGTTTTTAGCGGACTCTTGATTTGCTTGATTTGTTTGACTAAACCATTCTCTCCGTGTGCAGAGGCTCGATAGTTGGATGCCTACATCTGGCTTGGAGGCCGAGGCGGATGACATTGGGCCATTAGGCCGGTGTATTGTGTTGGCCATTTCACCCTTAAGTCTGCTATCAAATGCCGGCCTTGACACATCTGTGGTGGGTATGCGGTAGATCGCACTGGTGTCATAAAACCATGAGGCGAGGAACCTTCGGCTTTACAAACGGTTTTGAAGAATACTGTAGCTCACCTCCCGTGATGTGGGTAATGCCGGCCTAGGCGCTTCCTAGATATTGTGAGTATTTTTTTAACCTCACATCCAAAGATACTGATATCTGGGGTAATGCGGGCTCCATCAATAAAAGCGGCTCACCCTACTAGACAGCTTTTACCTTTTTAAAGGAAGCAAAGTTTTACCCTAAACTTCTTGTTATGTAAGAAGTATAGTTTTTTATTAATCTCTTAATTTAAGTAAAATTGTATAATTTTTACGAATTCTCTTTTTTTTGTATGTGCAGACATTTGATAAAAAACTGCTGTTTTATTATTTTTTTTTGTGGGCAACAAATCTTTTAGGCTTGGTAGTTGCGCCCTATAACTGTATGGGAAGGGGAATTTATCGCAGAGATTCAGGCAGAGTCCGCCCGGTCAAGTATTACTTTATAGAAACTTTATTTAGACGGTACTTTTTTAAATTTTTTATGAAGTTAGCAAGAAAGTTGGTTGAATAACTCAATTTGTGAGCGAGTTTGAGATATAGTTGCAAAAATAGAAAAATATTAAAAAAAAGTATATGTAAGCTAAAAGTATATGTTCCAAACAGCAATTCAAAAAGAGAGCCGCCAGCGCCTTAAAGCAGGGCTGTTCTTTTAGAAATCAACAAATAACAACCGTTAATTCTGCTTGTTAAACCATTACAAAGGGTGTCTAATAATATGGTTCCTGAGAGCATCTCCCCCAACGACAGTTTAAATTTAGCTTCTATTCCCGCCTTAAGTTCCAGCGATTTAGATAACTCACTTGGTACGGCAGATATCAATAATAAATCGGCAGGAAGTGAGTCGGTTTCTCTCAACTTTGACTCGGCCATAAATAGCGATTCAGTAGACACTTTGAATGGTAAAGATAAGGATGTTGATAACGCTGTAGCAGAGTTTATTTTAGGCACGGAAAAAATAGATTTACTGCCAAACACACCGGCCACATCATCACAAGATTTAAACAATGCTGAAGTTGATTCCGGGGAAGTTTTACCAGAAACCCAACCTTTAAAAACGCCCACTATACCTGATAATTATAGCAAATTAAATACTTTTGGGGAAACGGATTATTTTAATGTTAGCCAAAGCGGAAAAGCTGAAATTGAATCTGGTTATTATGAGGCGCTTTCCAAAGGGGAATTGGCTATTTTTAGCTTGGAAGGTATGGATAAATTTAAGGCCGGTTCTGTAGAATTTATCGCAGAAGCTGCTCGTCGTGCTGCCAGCAATTCTCACCTCGGTTATGTAGTAATTTCCGAGGCAACGGAAGAACATAATTTGAGTGCGTCTGCTGGAGAAAAAACAAACTCTAAGTCGGGGAAAGGCAAGAAAATTAGAACTTATTGTATGCCAGCCGGCTCTCAATTTGGGGTAATGTTGGTACCAAATGGTACGGTAGGGGAAGTGTTAGCAAATTCTGAGATTGAAAGTGGCAAGCGTCCGCTATTTGGTCGGCAAATTATAGAGTATCTCAACACACCTTATTTAGAAGCAACCATTTCAGAGGGAGTGTCAATAGCAGAAGCAAATTTGCTGGAAATAATGCCGGGGGAATTATCCAAAACTGGCTCAGAAACAGTTGAAGAAATCACTCAAAAAACGGAAATCACCAACGATGAAAAAGTGCTGGGGGGCGATAATTTAGGAGAGACAACAAAAGCTGAATTTCAAAGTGTAGATGAGTCTCCAGTTATCCCAACCAGTGAGATTCTTGGCAAAGAAAATGATATCAATTGCACTGAGGGTGACAATAAATTTAACCCGATAGAAAATGGAGATTTGTCAGAAAAGAAAGATGGAGAATCGGCACTTTCATGCAACGCATCTCCCAAAGATTTACAATTTAGTACGCAGCATTTTTACAAGAGAGGTGATGTTTTTCAACTCACCGGCAAAGTTTTTGATTTAAACGGCGTAGATGATATTGAAACTCTCAAGATTTCCATCAGTAAACAGATGGAAAATGGAAAGTGGAAAACAATAGAGGTAACGGAATTAAGGGAGTTTAAAGAAGATAATGAGTGGGCAAATTTTTCTTATGAATTACCGAATTTAGAACCGGGGAAATATCAAGTCAAACTCATTGCTCGTGATGAGGCCGGTGCTGTGAGTAATCACGCGATTAATGAGTTTACATTTCTTTCGAGTTCGGAAACGAATAACTTAACAGATTCCGTCTTATTTGCCATTGATAATGCCACAAATTTAGGCTCTTATACTGCTGAAGAATTGGCAGAAACAAAGCAATGGCTTGTGAGTGTGCAAGAAGGTGAATCTGCGCCTGATTTAGCGGCGTTAATGGGCGCAACAAATTTAGGAGAAACCGGCCTCATTCCGAATACTTATATTTTTGAGTTTCCGGCAAATATTGAGCCTACAGAGATTATTAGTGAATTACAAAGCCAGTTAGAAGTCGAGTATTTTTATCCGCTAACTTGGTTTAATTTAAAAACTTATGTACCGCCTTCAAGTTTCAATACAAACGACACTTTAGTATCAGAACAATGGCACTTAAATAATACCGGACAAACGGGAGGAACCATTAGTGCTGATGTAAATGGATTTCCGGCGTGGAATATTTCTTTGCCTGGAAATCTTACACAAACCGTCAGCGGTGCAAATATAAATTTAGGAATTGTTGATGATGGCGTGCAGCAAAGTCATCCAGATATATTGCAGCGATATGTGGAACAATTGAGCCACAATTTTAATATTGAAGTTCAAAATGCACCTCAATCTTTAAATGCAAGTCAAATAGAAATTGAACCGCGTCGCTTTATAGATGAGACTTCTGTAACCTCAACCGGCGAAATTATTATTGAAAGTGTACAAGAAATTTGGCGTCCTCAACCGACAGACCAAAATTATCTCTTGGTTTCAGGCGATTCTAATCAAAGTACATTGGGGATAACTTACGGCATTGAAGAATTAGCCGTCAAGCGAAAAAATAACCCTAACGATGGAAGTTCGAGTCCTATTTTGAACCCTTCAGAAATTCAAGGGCAAGCAGAAATACTTTACGGAATTGATGAATTAGCTGTCACCTACAGAAAAGGCAAAAACAGTCCAAACGATGTAAATGATCCAATAAATCCCGGTGACAGCGACACAGAATTTATCGCGGCTATGTTGGGCTATAATGGCCTGGAAACATTGGCAGCCAAGCGTAAAAATTCCCCCAATGATCAAGATTCGCAAGAACCCGATAATTCTCCAGACATGGCAGTTGTTGCTGTTTCTGGCGATATTAATAGTTTAGAATCCTTAGCGCAGAGAAAGAAAAACACCCCTAATGATGAAGAGTATGACTTAACAAAAATTGACACTGATAAAGAAGCCGCCTTAATTATTGAAAGCGCGTTGCAAGAAGTTTTCAAGCAATGGAATATTCTCCCTAAAAATCCTCTGGATAATAGCAATGATGTAGCTTTGCGCTTGCAACCAAAAACCGAAGAAAACACAGAACCTCAATCATTTATCACCGGCACCGACACCGCCAACATCGTCTCAGAAATCCTCACAAATAACCCTGCCGAAATATGGGTTTATGGCAAGCCCAAAAATGGCGATGCTGACTCAGTTGTTTTAATTTCTGGCAAAGATTCGGCAGCGGTTGCTGATTCTATTTTAAAACATGATTTAGCACAGATTTCTGTTTGGTGGAACCCGGCACCCAATCGCCAACCTATCGAAGATCCCAGCATAGTTTTTGACCGCGTATGGACGGGGGGAAATGCAGACGAAGCATCGGTTAGAAGTGGAGAAACATTTGTCGAAATTGGTACAATTTTAGGCCGAGAAAACTTAGAAAAATTGTGGGAAAGATGGAATGATGATAACAGCGGAAGTGCTACAAATCAAATTCCCAATCGGCATGGTACATCTGTTGCGGGGGTAGCGGCGGCAAGTGCCAACGAAACCGGCATTATGGGTGCTGCGTATGAGGCGGGAATTGCAAATGTGCAATTGTTGGGAGATCACCTTGTTACAGATAAGCAAATTGCGGATGCTTTAATTTATCAAAACCAAGCAATTGATGTCTATAACAATAGTTGGAAACCAGGAGATCCTTTTGTTGGTTCGCCGCTGGTTAATTGGGCTTTTGAAAATAACGTTAATAATGGGAGAAACGGGTTAGGAAATATTACTGTTTTTGCGGGTGGAAATGATGGTTGGGATGGCGGAAATGTAAATTACAATAGTTTTGCCAATTCCCGTAATACGATTGCTGTAGCCGCGATTGATCACAATGGCGAACAATCGTGGTATGGCGAACCAGGCTCCTCTTTATTAGTTTCTGCTTATTCTTCTGGGGATGGGGTTGGTATTACGACAACCGCAGCCAGTAATGATGGTAATGCTGCTTATACTGATAGTTTTGGCGGCACATCTTCTGCGGCGCCTTTGGTATCGGGTGTTGTTGCGTTAATGTTGCAAGCAAATCCCAATTTAACACAGCGTGATGTGCAGCATATTTTGGTAGAAACTGCGGAGAAAAATGATGCAACTGATGAAAATTGGGTTGTGAATGCTGCGGGGTATGAGGTTAATTATAAGTATGGGTTTGGTGGGATTAATGCAGAAGCAGCGGTGAAAACGGCGATTAGTTGGAATGGGGTATCGCCAGAAATTGAAGTTGAGTCGCCGGTGCAGCACGTTGGAATTTCTATTCCTGATAATAATAGTGCCGGTGTTGTTTCTGAGATTCGTATTGAGCGGGATATCAAGGTAGAATGGGCGGAAGTAATGCTGGATATTGATCACTCTTGGCGAGGTGATTTGGAAGTTAAATTAATTTCACCAAGTGGGACGGAATCGATTTTAGCAGAGCCGCATTATGACCCGGAAGATGGGTATAAATGGGTGTTTACTTCTAATCGTAATTGGGGTGAATCTTCGCTGGGAGATTGGAAGTTGGAGGTTTCGGATCGGTTGAGTGGGGAAGCCGGTGTTCTGAATAATTGGAAGTTGAATTTGTATGGAACTGAACAAGTTATTCCTGGTGACAATTCAAAAAATATCGTCAATATTTCTACCACCGACGTAGATGCCGGCGAAGATGGAAACACCGGCACCTTTACCATCACCCGCACCGGCGACACCACCGGCACTTTAACGGTTAATTATGCAGTAGCCGGTAAGGCAAAATTTGGCAGTGATTATTTGGGGTTAACTGGCAGTGTAACCTTTGATGCCGGTGTTACTTCCATGCCACTTAATATCATTCCCATCGATGATAATTTGGATGAAGACGACGAGATTATTGAGGTTATTTTAGGCGCTAATTCTGCTTATAAAGTTGGCACAAATAATATCGCCGATCTGACAATTAAAGATAACGATGACCCGACAATAACCATCACTGCAACTGATGCCAATGCAACAGAAGATGGCAATGCAGCGCAATTTGTAGTGACGCGCACCGGCCCAGATTTTAGTAATCCTATAACCGTCCATTATTCCCTTGCCGGCATTGCTACCAATGGCACAGATTATCGACAGTTAACCGGCACCGTTATCATTCCTGCGGGGATGAGTTCAGCCACAATTCCTGTTAATCCGATTTTTGATTACAATGTCGAAGATGATGAAACGGTTACGCTGAATTTAATTGATACCAGTTTCTATAATTTAGGCACGAGTGCCGGTGCGACAGCAACGATTACAAACAGCACGACAACTGATTGGTATGGGCCGTTTGTTTATGAAAATCCTGCTAACGGACACCTCTATATTTTGAGCCAGCCTGACACTTGGTTAGGCGCACAAAATCAGGCTCAGATATTAGGTGGAAATTTGGTGACGATTAATGATGCAGCCGAGCAAAATTGGATAAACCAAACTTTTAATAGTCAACCTTTCTGGATGGGAATGACGGATAGCGAAATTTATGGAAAACAACCTGGAAATTATCAATGGGTAAGCGGAGAGCCAGTCACTTACACAAACTGGTTACCAGGAAGTCCATCTAACTCGGTTTGGGGAAATCAAACTGAAAACTTTGGGGAATTAAATCGTGAGATAGTTGGCTCGTGGAATGATTTAACTGATAATTGGTTATCTCAACCCGGCATTATTGAAATTGACCCCACGACGTTAAGAAAACCGATTGTTAATTTCATGGTGACAGATTCGCAAGCAGGAGAAAATGGCAATGCCGGCCAGCTTATTATCTCTCGCGTTGGCAAATTAGACGAAGCTTTGACAGTTAATTATACGGTGGCGGGAACAGCAACAAATGGCAGTGATTATGAGGAATTAACCGGCACAGTTACTATCCCCGTCGGCTCGTCTTTGGTGACAATTCCAATTCTCGCGCTTAACGATAATGACGTTGAAGGAAACGAGCAAATAGTTGTTAATTTAGCCGCTGGAAATTATCAAATTGGTAATAAGCCGGTTGCCCAAGTAACGATTGCTGATGATGATAGTGGGATTTTCCCGGTCAATAACACACCCACCCTCAACCCTAGCGCATCGCTGACAAATGCAACGGAAAGCGCGCCATACATCATCACCTACGAAACCTTACTCAGCGCCACCAACGCCATAGACACCGATGGCGATACGCTAACTTTTCGCATAGAATCCGTTGGAGCAGACATACCAACTAAAAACGGACAGCCGGTAGTGGCCGGTGTGACGACTCTATCCCCCGGAGAGTCGCTGGTGTGGACACCCACGACTGCCGGTGCCCAGATGCAGGCGTTCAGCGTCAGCGTCAGCGATGGGGTAGGCGCAAACCCCGAATGGTTGCCGGTTTCCACTCCCATTGCCATTGATGTGTTTAAGCCGGTTGTCAGCATCACCGCAAGTGATCCCAACAGCACAGAAGGCGGGGATAGCGGCGAGTTTACCATCACCCGCACCGGCGATACCACCAACCCCCTAACAGTCAGCTACAGCCTTGACAATAACGGTTTTTGGGCATACCCAGTTGCCACCAATGGCAGCGACTATGAAACCCTCAGCGGCACTATCACCATCCCTGCCGGTGCATCCTCCGTGAAAATTCCTATAAATGTGATTGATGACGACGTTGTTGAATGGCCCGAACGAGTCAAACTTTTCGTCACCGGCACAGACAATTACCAAGTAGGAAATAACGCTAATGCCGAGGTAAAAATTTCCGACAATGAAACACCTCTCATTCAGCTTTATGTTGAGCAATTTGGTGTGTATGATGCAACAGAGGGAGTTCAAACAGGACGTTTCCTAGTCCGGCGCATCGGCAGTTTATTAGAACCCTTAACAGTCAATTATTCCGTTGCTGGAACCGCTACCCCAGGTACAGATTACACTACTGTTGGTTTCAATGAAAGCACCCAAACCGGCAGCATTACTATTCCAGCCGGTCAACATGATGTCTATATCCAATTAAACCCTATTGATGACACAGAACAAGAAACCGTTGAGACAATTGATGTCTCCTTAACCCCCAATTCAAACTACAATATATGGGCAGAACGCGGAACGAGGACAATTAATGTTCACGACAATGAAAACAAGTCGATTTTTAACGTTAATGCCACCGATTCTACAGCCACAGAAGGCAGCGACTCCGGACAATATACGATTACGCGCACCGGCGATCTTTCTCAAACAGTTACTTTGAAATACAACATGGGAGGAGATTGGAGTAACTCGACAAACAATGGCATCGATTACGAATTTGTACCCAACAGCATCACCTTTGCCCCCAATCAAACAACAGCCACAATTACCATCAATCCCATTGATGATAATCTCGCTGAAGTTACCGAATCGGTAGTTATAAATCTCATCAGAGATCCCGCCTACCTTGTTGGAGATAACGGTGACAGAAGATTACTAATTTACGATAATGAAAGACCCGAAATTGAATGGCAACAACAGCTAGGAACCAGCGCTGATGACACTGTAAATGCCATTGCTATTAATAATGGCAATCTTTCTTTTGCCACAAATGGCGAGTTAATAGGAACTGGAGGCGATGATAATATAGACATCGCCTTTGATAATTTCGGCAACTGGTACAACCTATCAAAAGGAGATTCGTTGACTTATCTCTCGAAATACAACAGTGGCGGGGGTGTGGAATGGCAGCAGTCTTTTGGTGTTAATTCAGAAATGACAAAGTTAGCTGTTACTCCTGATGGTAGCGTTTATATAACCGGCAGCACAACAGACAATTTAGACGGAATCAACGCCGGAAAATTAGATGCTTGGATTGCCAAATTTGACAGCACCGGCACTCAAGAATGGGTAAAACAAATTGGCACTCCTGATGATGAAAAAGCCACCGGTATTGCTATTGACAATCAAGGCAATGTGTATATCACCGGCACCACAAAAGGAGGCTTAGGCGGTACTCGTGAAGGAGATGGCGATGCCTGGGTAGCGAAATATAATTCTAGCGGTTCTTTGCAATGGACAGAACAAATTGGAAGCATTGCCGAAGATATCAGTTATGGAATTGCTACTGATAATAACGGTCACATTTATGTAGCTGGAAAAACCTACGGATGGTTAGGAGAAAACTATACCGGAGGGCCTCGTAATTGGGTAGGAGATGCGACCGCCAGATACGAAGCTATAATTGGCAACAGCTATGGATTGGGCGGCATTTATTATGGTAGCGGTGATGCCTGGGTAGCACAATTAAGCACCGATGGAGATGTTAATTGGAAACGACTTTTGGGAACCACCGGCGAAGATTCTGCTAACAGTATTGTGGCGGATAATACGGGGGTCTATTTAACCGGCACCACGACTGGAAAATTAGGAGACACACAATTTGGAGGACAAGATATTTTCTATGCTAAATATAATGTGGCCGGTGCTTTACAGTGGAAACAACAACTTGGAACAACGGCAGATGATGTCGCAAATGATATCGTTTTAGATGGAAATGGGTTAATTATTGCGGGAGAAACTAGCGGGAATTTAGAGGGAACAAATCAAGGGGGAGAAGATGCCTTTGTGATTAAATTATCGTAGAGTTGCCGGTAGTTTTAGATTGGCGACATCGGTTTTAGATTGGCCGGTTGTATTCGCTACCGATCATTCACCACCCCCAGAAGCCACCCGTTAAAGAGTATCTACACGAATAATAAAACCCTTCGGGGTTAGAAAACTTTATGCTGTACCATTCTAACCCTGCCCTAGCGGGGGTTTTTTCATTTAGCAAGATTCAACCAAACAACCTTGCAGGCGGCAAAAAAAAAACACCGGCCCGCTCTCCCGTTATTAATAATTTTTCTAAAAACACATACTTGACATAGCTGGACAACTATACTATATTTATCCGAGAGCAAGCCCAGCCAAAAAAATTCTCGCTTTGTGATGGGCCGGCTCACTATTTATGGCATCTACCGGCCCCTACAAATGGACAACACACCTTTTTTTACAATTGATGGCAACAAAATTACTCTCACAGAAACCCTAAGATATCTGCGATATGCCGGCGGGTTTCAAAGGTTTATGAAGGATATTTTGCGGCAATATATTCTTGAAAAAGAAATTGAGTCTCAACAAAACTCAGAAGTTCCCTATTCTCAAATTACGAAAGCGATTGCAGAGTTTCAAGAACAGGCTAATTTTAAAGATAGAAATCAGTTTAGTTCATGGATGAATGCAAATGGACTGACTTATAAAGAGTTTGAAGAGCAAGTGGCTTTTGGCATAAAAGTTGAAAAATTAAAAGCCCAAATAATTGCTGAGAAATTGGAAGAGGTATTTGCCAACAGAAAAGGAGAACTTGATCGAGTGGTATTGTCTCGGATTATTTTGAAAGAACAAAAAGAGGCCGATAAAATTCAACAAAAAATTTTAGAAGATAGCAGTAATTTTGAATTATTAGCCAGAGAATATTCAATTACAGAGGATAGATTGGCCGGCGGGATGATGGGGCCGGTGAGAATGGGTGCTTTAGGAGAACCGCTAAAATCTGCCGTTTATCAGGCAAATGTGGGGGATTTAATTGGGCCGGTGGAAATTGAGGGACGCTATTGCTTATTTCTAGTCGGAGAAAAATTGCCGGCGGTTTTGGAAGGCGCACTTAAGCAAGAATTGGGAAACCAAATTTTTGAAGAGTGGCTACAAGAAAAGCTGGCAAAACTTCAAGTAAAACTCGAAGTTGCTTTGCAAGATAAAGTTAAGGATTAATAGCTAACTTTCGTTATAGTATGTAGGCTAAAAAATATGACCTATTTAAGCAAAAATTTTTTCAAAAAAGTAGCGCTTTGCTCTGTATTAATTAGCGTGTTAACAACGGGGACTACACGCAATGTCTTCGCACAGATTACTCCTGATAATAGCTTGGGGGGTCAATCTTCAATTGTTAATCCCAGTGGAATTGTACAAGAGCAACCGGCAATTATAATTCAAGGGGGTGCAAGAGTTGAAAATAATCTTTTCCATAGTTTGCGAGAATTTAATATTGGCAACGGAGAGCGAGTTTATTTTGCCAATCCTGCGGGAATTCAAAATATTTTGACGCGGGTAACAGAAGCACAATCTTTAATTGACGGAACTTTGGGAGTTGATGGAACTGCGAATTTATTTTTAATTAATCCGAGAGGGATTATTTTTGGTGGAAATGCACGTTTAGATATTCAAGGTTCATTTTTAGCATCTACTGCTGATAGTATTGTGTTTGAAAATGGTTTAAAATATAGCGCCGTAAATCCAGAAACTCCTTTGCTGACAATGAGAGTGCCGGTGGGTTTACAATTTGGGCAAAATGTGGCTGCGATAAATGTTGCAGGAACGGGACATAATATCACTACAGATGACATAGGCGCGTTTTTGACGGATCAAAGAACCGAAGGGCTGAAAGTTCCAAGTCAGCAAAATTTAGCGCTAATTGGCGGAAATGTTGATTTGAATGGGGGAAACTTAACGGCACCGGGGGGACAAATTCACCTGGGAAGTGTGAGTGGAGAAGGGTTTGTTGGATTGAATTTAACTCCTCAAAATTGGCAGTTTGATTATTCAAATATTCAAAGTTTTGGTGATATTAGTTTAGCAAATGCTGCGTCGGCGGATGTGACGGGTGGAAGTGGTAAAATTGATGTGCGGGCCGGTAATCTTTTATTAAGTGATGGTTCAGGACTTTTTGCTTTAACTGAAACAGATCAAGACTTTGGAAAAATAAACATTGATGTCAAAAACACGATTAGCATTAGTGGAATT
This sequence comes from Ancylothrix sp. D3o, assembly GCF_025370775.1. Lineage (NCBI taxonomy): Bacteria > Bacillati > Cyanobacteriota > Cyanophyceae > Oscillatoriales > Microcoleaceae > Ancylothrix > Ancylothrix sp. D3o. Next base: position 28,768 of record NZ_JAMXEX010000023.1, read on the forward strand.
TCAGCAGATAATGCAGTTCCTTCTGGTGTGTTTACAGAAACAACTAGCTCTAATCCAGCAGGTAATATTGACATTGTTACAGGAGATTTGATGATCACACAACAAGGTCAAATTTCCTCATCCACCTATGGCGAAGGGAAAGGAGGAGATATTACGATAAAAGCCAGAAATTCCATAGAAACAAGACAAGAAATAGAAGAATATGTTTTTGTAACCGGCATTTTCGCCAATTCAGATGTAAGCACCGGCATCGCAGGAAATATAACCATTGAAACAGGTCGATTAGTGGTTGAAGATTTGGCAGAGATTAGTACGACAGCTTATAGCACCGCCGATGTAATAAATCCTCAAGCACTGGGCGGCCAATTGACAATAAACGCCTCAGAAATCGAAATAAAAGATACTGGAACCGGCATATTTGCGAAAACTTACGGTACTCAAAATAGCGGAAATATAATAATTAATGCAGGCCGATTAACTGTCAGCAACGGCGCTCAAGTTAACGCATCTTCAGCAATAAATACCTACTTGTCAGAAGAAGACAACCCTTATGAGATTCAATACGGAAATGCCGGAAATATAGAAGTCAACGCTAGGGAAATAGAGCTAACAGGAAAAGGTGAATCGCCTAGTGGGAGTTCTATATTAGCGCTAACTATTACTTCGGGAAACGCCGGCAATTTAACTATTAACACTCAACAGTTCTTAATTAAAAATGGAGCTACCTTGACAGTTAGTGGTAGACAACCAACAACCAGAGAATTAGAATATTTAAAGCAAGAATGGCAAGAGTTACCGACTAATTATCAAATTGGAAACGCCGGTATCTTAACCATAAACGCAAATGACATTCGCCTAATTAATGGTGCAATTCGAGGAGAAGCTGTATCCGGTAAAGGGGCAAATATTACAATCAATACTAATACCCTGGTGGGACTAAACAACAGCGATATTTCTGCCATTGCCGGTGAACCAGGAAACTTTAATCAACCAGGCGAAGGGGGAAAAATAGAAATCAGCTATCAAGGATTATTTGGATTACAACCCATTACTAGAAACCAAGCATTAAACAGAACAAATGGCAGCTTTAATCTCAGCGAGATTAATAGCAATGATATTGCCGCCTTTTCGGTTACTAATCCAAATCTTAACGGCCAAATCATTTTTAACTCACCCGAAGTAGACCCAACCACCGGCGCAATTAAAACCCCACAAAACCCAGCACCCATACCCCAAATTGCACGCGGATGCGAAGCACAACCAGGGCAAAATACAAGCTCATTTATAAACACCGGCACGGGAGGACTACCCCCCAACCCAAGCACCCCCTATCTGGGAGTTTCCGCATGGCAAGATCCCAACTCACAACCCCTGCAAAACACCCAATTAATACCCACCCAAACCAACTCAAATCAAATTAGAGAAGCCCAAGGATTTGAATGGGCAAACGCCAACAAAACCCGCATTAGACTCACCGCCAATTCTCGCAACGTAACCCCCTCTAGCTCTTGGCAAATACCGGGAAATTGTTATGGAAAATAAAACTTTTTACGGCATTTTGCCGGCAATCAAAAACTCCCTATTCTTGCCCTCACTATTCTTACTATGGGTTCCCTTTGTATATCTCACAAAACCGGCCCACAGCCAAACCCCAATCCCTCCCAGAGAAACCCCCCTACCGCTACCTGCCCCCATTCCCGCACCGCCACCGGCCCTAGAAATCCCCATCCCAACACCACCGGCCCCCGAAACCGCCCCCGACAGCCCCCAAACCATCACCGTCAAAGCCTTTGACTTCCAAGACAACACCGCCCTCAGCGATGAAGAACTAGCCGAACTCACAAAAGACTACCTAAACCGGCCAGTCACATTTGCTGATTTATTTAAAGTGCGAGATATTATTACCGAGGCTTACATCAAAGCCGGTTACATAACCACCGGCGCTTATATACCGCCACAAGAAATAGACTCAGAAAACGCAACTATACAAATAGAAATTGTAGAAGGAAAAATCGAAGAAATTAGAGTATCTGGCAACAGCAAGCTCAACCCCAACTATGTAAAATCCCGCCTCGAACTCGCCACCACTGCACCCCTTAACGACAAGAAACTCACTGAAGGCTTGCAACTCTTGCGCCTTAATCCCCTCATCGACAACATCCAAGCCGAACTTCTACCAGGCAGCGATGCAGGAAGAAATATTTTACAAGTTAACATCACCGAAGCTAACCATTTTAACTTATCATTAAAACTCGACAATAACCGCTCCCCTAGCGCCGGCAGTTTGCGGCGAGGTGCAACACTGTCTTACAACAACATTGCCGGTATTGGTGATAACTTCAGTGCCAGTTATTTCAACACAGACGGAAGTAATCAACTTGACCTTTCCTACCAAATTCCAGTCAATTCTCGCAACGGAACCGTTAGTTTTACTTACCGCACTTCTGACAACACTGTCATCGAAGAACCCTTTGATGAACTCGATATCAACGCCAATTACCGCAGCTATGAACTCACCTTTCGTCAGCCGGTTATTCAACAAATAAAAAACGAGACAATTCAAGAATTAGCATTAGGATTAACCGCTCAATGGCAAAAAAGTCAAACCTCAATTTTAGGCTACGATGCACCGCTTTCGCCGGGCGCAGATGAAAGCGGACGTACCCGCATTTCTGCCTTGAGATTCTTTCAAGAATGGACGCAAAGGAACGCTCAACAAGTCTTTGCAGCCCGTTCCGAATTTAGTTTAGGTTTAGGCTGGCGAGCAACTGTCAATAACGAACCCCCCGATAGCCGGTTTTTTGCATGGCGAGGACAAGCCCAATGGTTGCGGCTTTTAGGTGAAAACAGGTCTGAACCGCTCTATGCACCGGCCATTTTACTACGCTCCAACGCACAATTAGCTACCCGCGCGCTTCTTCCTTTAGAACAATTTGGTTTAGGGGGACAAACCAGTGTCCGAGGCTACCGACAAGACGCGCTTTTAACCGATAATGGCATTTTGGGTTCCGCAGAATTTTGGCTGCCGGTTGTCCGCTTTCCCCGCCAAAGAGCAGTTTTGCAAATTGTGCCTTTTATTGATGTGGGTGCCGGTTGGAACAGTTCAGGAAACGAATCTCCTAACACTAATACTTTCGCCGGTGTGGGTGTGGGTTTGCAGTTTCTTATGGGCGAAACATTGCGGGCAAGATTTGATTGGGGAATTCCTTTAGTTAATATCGATTCTGGTGACAAAACATGGCAAGAAAACGGCTTATATTTTTCAGTCGAGTACAATCCTTTTTAAAACAGTCGCTCTTGCTATTGTTGTTGGGAATATTTACATTTGTTTTAGTGTTAAATTTCCACCAAATGCCGGCAGTTTTTGCCCGTGAACAAGTTGATGTCGGTTATTCTCTGCAACTAAATAAAGCACAACAGCTTAACAGAGAAGGCAGTTTATTGTTAGAACAAGGGGAAGCGCAAGCAGCTTTAAATGCTTGGCAAGAAGCCGTAAGCTTATACGAAAAAGCTGGTAACATTAACGGAGTTTTGGGCAGCCAAATTAATCAAACATTTGCCTTGCAATCTTTGGGAAGATATCGAGAAGCATTGCAAATTTTAAAAAATATTGATGAAAAAATTAAAACAGCTTCTGATCCGCTGCTCAAAGCGACTGCAAAATTAAGTTGGGGGAATACCCTTCAACAAATTGGCGATTTAGATAACGCTTGGTGTATGTTAAAAGATGGATTAAAATTAGTTGAAACAAATCAATCTTCATCGGTTTCTCAAAACCTTAAAACTCAAATTCAACTCAGTTTAGGAAATACGGCGCGATTTTTCGCTAAAAGAATAAAATCCGAACAAGGTGCAGTGACGAGCGAACAAAGTAAAGCCTTTATACAAACTTGCGAAAAAGATAATAAACTTATTACAGGAAATTATCAAGACTTTGATCAGCAAGCAAAAAATTATTATGAGCAGGTATTAGATTTAGAAAATTCTCCAAATCAACGGCTGACATTACATCTAAACTTTATAAGCTTTTTGGTAGAAGCTGGAACTCTTAAAGATGCTGAAAATTACGTTGGTAAATATTGGCCAGAATTGGAAAGAGAAATTGAAAAAATCTCACCAACTCCGGCAGGAATTATGGCGAGAATTAATTTAGCTCGAAGTTTAACACTTCTTGAAAAGCCGACGTGGGATACTAAGGCAGAAGCTCTTTTAAATAGGGCAATTTCGGAGTCAAAAGCTCTAAAAAATGAGCGTTTGTTATCTCAAACAACGGGTAATTTAGGATGGTTTTATAAAGAACGAAATAATATAGAGAAAGCTACGGAAAATACAAAAGAAGCGGTGCGAATAGCTCAAGCAATTGGTGCCGAAGATATTGCTTATCAATGGCAGTGGCAATTGGGAAGAATTTACAATAAGAAAGATATTAAGAGTGCTATTAAAGCTTACGAAGCGGCGGTAGATACTCTTCAAAAAGTGCGGCAAAATTTGGTTGGTATTGATGCCGGTTTTGAAGGCGTTACCTCGAATTTCCAGGCGAATTTTACGGAGGAAGTTGATCCGGTTTACCGGGAGTTGGTGGGGTTGTTGTTAGATCCTGTAGCCGGTGGAAATTCACCAGAAAATATTAAGGAAGCTTTAGGGGTAATTGAGTTATTGCAATTAGCAGAGTTAGAGAATTTTTTGCTGTGTGATTTATCGCAAGTTCAGAAAATACAGCCGGCGCGAAGTATTGAGGAAGCGAAACAAAAAGTTGATGAAAAGTTGGCGGAAGTTTTTAAGGCTGATCCCACAGCAGCTATTATTTACCCCATTATTTTAGAAGACCGGCTCGAAGTGATTCGGGTTTTGCCTGATGACAATTTGCGTCATGTAGCAACGGTAAAAGCTAAAAAAGAAGTGGAAGAAACGATAGATGAATTAAGAATAGCTTTGCAAGGAAACAACACTGCTCAATTTAAGGGTTTGTCTAGTCAAGTAGATCAGTGGGTTATTTCTCCATTTCAGCAAGAGTTGGAAAACAAAACTCTTTTGTTTGTACTGGATCTGCCTTTGCTGAATATTCCTATGGCAGCTTTATATAATAAAGAAACGGAAAAATATTTGATTGAGGAAAATCCAGTGGCTTTAATTTCTAGTTTACAGTTACTTGATTTGAATCCTTCCGAAACAGGTATTCCTAAAGCCTTAACTGCCGGTCTCACAAAAGGAAGACCGGAGCGGGGAATAGAGTTCGGTAACCTGAGCTACGTCACGGAAGAACTCGATGAAATTAATAAAGTTTTATTGGATTCGGTAAAATTTATAGATAAAAATTTTACCGAAAGCAGCATACAAGATCAGCTTAATTTTGGCTTTTTCCCTATCATCCATTTAGCCACTCACGGTCATTTCAGTTCAAAACGAAACTTGACATTTCTTTTGGATGGAGTTGCGATTATTGATATCGAGGATTTAAGGAAAATGTTGGAAAGTAGGGATAAAATTCAGGCAGAAAGCATAGAATTACTGGTAATGAGTGCCTGTGAAACTGCAAAAGGAGATAGGCAAGCAGCTTTGGGATTAGCAGGCGTTGCAATTCGCGCAGGCGCTCGCACTACCATTGCCTCACTGTGGTCGGTAGATGATCTTTCAACTTCAATTTTAATGCGAGAATTTTACAATAATAAATATCCCCTCTCTTCTAACAATTCAATTGTCTCTAAAATGACAAAAGCAGAAGCATTGCGTCAAGCGCAAATATCACTCATCCACAAACCTGAAAATATAAATTACCGCTTTCCTCGATTCTGGGCGCCGTTTGTTTTGATAGGCAATTGGCGTTGAAAACGCTTGTTACTCCTAAATTGTCATATTTTATTTGCAAGTCATTGGTTTTTCAATCAAAGATTCTAACTTGTTAGCAGTTAATAACGAGTCCCACTCTGGTTTATTTGCTGGATTACTATTATTACACCGGCTTTTTATCAGTTCATCGATTGTATCATACCAATATTTTTCATCTTGGTAATTAGGACGGGAACTGCTATCGACTGATTTAACCCACCCCTGAAGTTTTATATTTTTGGCTGGTTCTTGGGAATCACAAATAATGTCAAGAGTCCAGTTATACCAAATGTTTTTTTCAAAAAGAAGAGAAGTTTTAGCTGAGGGTAGAGGAATAGAAGTAAAACCAGATGTATCAGGTAATTTTATGATAGTAGGTTCTAAAAAAATACTGTCATTTTTACTATTATTTACAATCGTCAGTTCAGCTTCCAGATTGGAATGAGGTTGATTTGAATCATAGTCAACATAAAGCCACAAGGTTGTATGTTGTTTCCCGGTTCCGCCATAAATCTTTGGAGTCGGTACTAATGCAGTCACCGTCACATTGTGTTTATTTTGAGCGATGACACAAGTGCCACGTTTTCCTGCTCCTCCTTGCTGCGTAGGTCGGCCATCATCACCGCCTGGATCATCCTTATCTTTTTCGGAAAGAACAGGAGAACTGGAAAAGCTAACCAAAGCAAAAATCAGAGCGCAGGTTAATTTGATAGGATGAAAAAATGGTTTCATTTGAGTAATTTTCCTAGTTTATTGTTGATTTGTTTTTGAGTTTCAGGATTGCCATAAATCAGTAAAGCAGTGCCGGTGAATATCAAAGCGAGTGCAGATGGAACCAACGGCACCCATACAGCCTGAAGGAAAAAAATAAAACAAATTCCATACAGGCTTGTGAGAGCGCTGCCAGTGGCTATTATTAACTGTGTAGGAGAGCTAGTTTTCCAAACAATTAAACCTCCCACTAAACCCCAAATTATAATCCAAAAACGCTCTATCCATTCAGACCAAGAACTAAGGAGAGGACGGTTATCTAAAACAGCACTAATAATCTGACTTGTCATGTGTGCGTGAAGAATAACCCCCGCCATTTTTTTATTATAAGGTGTGTAATGCTGATCTTCATTATCTATTTCCGAACCAATTAAAATAATGGCATTTTTAAATTTACGGAGTTTTGCATCTCCTCTGCCTTGTAAAATTTCCCTGAGAGAAATTTTTTCAAAATCCGCATTCCGATAATTGAGCATAATTTGAAATCCATCTGCTTGACCATTCGGCAATTGATATCCCCCCGTATCTGCTTCTAATTTGCGAAAGGAAGTTTGACCTATTCTTATTTCATTGGGAGACTCCCGTTTGATACTCGGATTATCTTTTGTGTTTTCTAAATAGCGCATAGCCATACGAATATTGAAAGACATAGGAGTGTCACAAATATCATCATCGGCCATTCTTAGAAGTTGACGACGAACAAAGCCATTTTCATCTAAAGGAATATTAGCAAAGCCTACTGTGCTATTTTTCTGAAGATTATAAGGAGGATAAATAGAGGGGTTTTCTAAATTATGACCCCATTTACAAATCGCAACAAATTTCGGAAGTTTATTAATACTTTTAATTAAATTAGGAGGCAAATTTCTATCCCGATAAAAATCTAAACCAACAGCGATAGGTTCATATTCGGCAACTTTCGTTAAAACTTCACTTAGAGCTTGATCTGACAGAGAATCTTGGCGATCTGGATAGAGATCTTTTTGATACTGGATATCAGCTTCACTCACCGTAACCACCAAAATTCTATCATCTTTAGTCTCCTCCGGCCTCGCCCGCATAAAATGATCAAAAGCACCTAACTCCACCGGCTGCAACATCCCCAAAAGCCGCATCAAAACAATCAAAAAACCACCGGCCAACCCCCCCAAAACTGCTTGCTTCCCCGAAACCTTCCGATGTAAATCTTTCCATTTCGGCGCTTGAATACCCCCATTTTGAAAAACCACCGGCAACCAATCAACACAGGGAAATAACTTCTGAAACTCCTCAGAAATTCTTTCCCGCGCCTTCCGTACCGCCACATACAAAGGCTTATTTCTATACGCATACTCCAACAAAAAATACTCCAAAAACTTCTGTGCAACAATATTCGGGACTCGTTCCCGCATCGCAATTACCAGCGGAATTTTTAACTCACTCACAAGCTGGCCGGCCAATCCCAACCCATCACAAGAATTCAACAAAACAATCTTTAAACCCTTATCTCTGGCATTCTTTAAACTATTTTTAAACTCCTCTGGAGTCAACTTTTCCGTAGAATTAATATATAAATCACCCGTCTTTAAACTACCATTACTCGAACTGTGACCGGCAAAAAATAAAATATCCCACTGTTTATCCCACAAAAGCTCACGGACTTTTTGCAAACTTGGTTCTTCAATAATTGCCGGTTCTGCACCCACCAAAGATAACCGCTTTAAATCTTCCTGATCTTTGCGGTAATCAATGCCGGTGCGGTCGCCACATAACGCTAAAATCCTAACATTTTTATGAGGAGTTGTAATCACCGGCCTTTCAAATTCCCCAAACTCCGCCGGACTAAAAACCACCTCCGCAAACGGATAATCCTCAAAAAAATCCCACTCACACCAGGGCAATTTCCATAAACTTACATCCCCCGTTTTAACCAAAATCCGAATTTCCTCAACTCGGCTTAAATTCGTCCTCATTACCTCTTCAACCTTGCGAAAAGTTGGCGCATCCAACCATTCATTAATAGCCGTTTTAATTTCCAAAGCTAACTTTTGGCAACTTTCCAAAGAAACCGGCTTATCGTTTATCACCTCCTTACGAAACCTTAACTCCCGGTAAAAAACATCTACTTCTCGATTTTTCTCCGGGCAATTTTCACTCTGCGTCCCTGGTAATTTCTGAAAAACAGAACCTAATTGCCGATATTGTTCTCGCCATATTTTATATTGCTCATAAAGATGCGTAACTGCCGGCAAACTTCCCGTAATACCCTCCACTAAAGTTGCCTCATTTTTCCCCTCTTCTTTAATTTCTACCAACTGCACCTGATAGCTCATATCAGGCCGGCATTCCAACGATAACTTAACCAATTTGGCCATGATTTTGTCTCCTTTTTTCTGGCAATTAAATCACAAAATATTCGCTGATGCAGCTTTCACCCCACACCACCTGAATTGCAAATTTTGTTCCCGCAAAATCTCCAAATTCGGGAAGGGAAAGACACTTTTCAGCTTGACCGGCCTCCCTTTTAACTAAAGCCTTTCCTGCTTCATCAAAAACTATTAACTCCATATTTTCAGGCAAATAGCCTTCATTGTTTGTTGTTTGTAATTTTGGCAAAATCCAGATAGTTTCGTCACTATCTCGCTCTAATTCAATCACAAGATCCATAGACATCTTATCAAATTCATTCTCCAACTCAATGCACTTAAAAAACTGACGTTTGCCAGCCCGAAAAGCAAATTCAGGCCGGTTAAAAACTTCTTGATATAACTGCCAACCGCACCCCTTCAAAGCAGCCATCAACTCTTTTCCCTGAGTCTCAAACCACTCACTTAGAGCAGGTAAATTTCGCACCCTACGCTCATACAATTGCTTACGGTACTCATCATTTTCTAACAACGCCCCCCACTGCTCAAAAGCTATCGCTAATCGCGTAAAATAAAGGGTATCTTTACCCAAATTTTTCAGCAAACTTTGCGCCTGCGCTGCATACAAAACAGGCAGATTTTTAACCTGCGGTTTTGCAGTTGCAGATAAATCCATCGCCACCCACATCAGAGCCAAATCTTCAATTAAATCCTCCCTTTCCACAGCATAAGTTCTATCTGTCAAATCGTAACTTCCTCCACGCACCTGCTCATAACTCGTATAACCCCAAACCCGCAACCAACCCTCATCTAAATTAACCTGAACTGGCAAATAATAATCTCCCGCCCAAGATGGAATATCCACCCATTCTTGCGGAATCAAAAACTCTTTAAGATTGCTTTCATCAGTCGGAATTATCACCAGTCGAGTCTCACCCACCCTCATTGCCGTACCATTCACCACCTCCCAAATACTCGCTAAATTTTCGGCACTTGGAAGCATTAAAACGACTTCCTCAAAATCCGGGTCATCCTTCAGCCAGTTTTGGAAAATATTCAAGCACAGAATATTTAAAAAAGCCCGCCACCGGCCCCCATTTGAATGAGGATTATTTTGAGCTTGTTGCCACGCATTTTCGCGTTGTTCCGGCGAAAACTCTAACCATGTTTGAGCGGGATAAATTGCCGTTAATTGCGTTAAACCAAAAGTCATATTAGCAGCCTCCATTTGTAGTTTTTTTCAACCATTCATCCAAAATCCAAAAAATCTTTGCTTCTAGGCGGTCAAGAGAACCATCAGCGAGTTTTAACTCTGCTTCTATCTTTCGTTTTGAATCATTTTTAAAATTAGGATTTTGACCTCCATTCCAACAATAGTATAAAAGCTTATCCAGCCAGATTTCACACTGCTGTTTCAGATACTCACTCATCGGTTTCTCTAGCGAATCTATAATCGTGTCATTGATTCGCTCATCGGGATTTTTCTCATTCCATTGTCTGAAAAAAACCTTTAAAAGTTCCCGTCGATACTTATCTAAACGCCGAGAAATCTTATACTGATTTTCCCCACTTATCACAGCAACTTCAGTTTGAGTCAAACCCAACCCATAATACACATAAATCAAACTTTTTCCCTCATCACATAGACTTTCTAAAGCCCCAGCAATCATCTGTCGTAGATAATTCCATTCATCCTCTTGAACTACCAACTTCCAAGGCTCCCCTTCCATCTCTATTTCCGAGCAATCTTCAATCGGTAAAATACTCGCTTTACGATAATCACGAGCCGCCTGAATACAAGTAGAAAGATACTTTTGAAACTCTCCAACATTTATCGATTCACACGCATATTCCGTTGCAGATAAACGCAAATTAAAAACCTTAACCATTTCTTGCAATTGTGCCTCATTTGGTGGTTCCAAACGACCGTTACTGATCACCGGCTGATAAACTTCCCTAAAACACAGCCATGCTAAAAGATGCTTACTTAAAATCGCTTCTTGAATTCTCTTTAAACCTAAAGCTTCTTTTAGCTCTTTTTTAGTAAGACACCGCAACAAACGGTAATCAGATAATTTACTAGCCTTCAGTGCGATATCATGCTCATAAAGCGTATTTGTGATAATTCTTTGTAAAGTCACCCGTGCATAGCTTTTAATAGTCGCTTCAGGCCGGTCAAATTGAAAACCTCTCAAAATTTTTGCTGGGTTGCTGGCGGCTGTACTAGCGATCTGAAAAAACTCTTCAAGGGGATATCTATTGCGGATGAATTGTAACTTATCGTAGATTTTATGAGAGGCCCACAAACAGGGTTCCTGTAAGTAAGCCGACAAGTGCCCGCTTTCCATTTCTTTTGGATTCGCAGATACATCTCTCAAAACATTGAGAAATTTACGCGCTAAAAAATCCTCTTTAGCCTCTGGATATTCTTTAACCAAAAGCTTCATACTTCTTTCTAACTTTCGGTCAAATTCCCATTTTCTTCTCTGAGAATTTACCAAACAAAGAAAGGTAGAAAATTTACTAACAATAGTTTCACGTCCTGTCATCCTTGTTTCCTTTTTTTTGTGATGATGCGAAACCTTTTATTTAGGCGGTTGCCGGCTTTGATTAAAGTGAATTCCTCACAGAAACCCGTTGTTGGATCTCTACTTGCATTGACAAATATCCAGATAAGATGCTCTGCGTCACGGTGATGGCCATAAAATTCCTTCCCTACATGGTGTCATAAACCTCTTGGGATGGAATGGCCGGCTTTATGCACTTTTGCTAAAAAATTTTTGAAAAATTTTCTGTAAAAGCTGAAAACTCTTACGGAGCTTGGGTTTGAGCTTTTAAGTTTCACTGAGACCTGCTCTATTGCAGAACTCGTACCCTCCTTTATAGTTGCAAAATGGGGGATGTCGGTTGTTGGCAGACATTTTTGTTAAAAAAAGCGGTTCTACATATCGTTTTAGGTTGTATCGAAGTATGGATCGCCTAGTGATATCAAAAAAATTGTGGCGTTGCTGAATACAAGTATGAATTGAAGACTTCAGAAATACTGTAAGCCAAGTAAGATGAGTTTTGTAACTTCCAAGAAAAGTCGGTTCATAGATTAATCAGCAACGCCGACGGTTATATACTAATTTTACGCACCTACAAAACTGCCTAAAACCTGACCGGAGGCTAATTGAAAATTTCCGGAAGGTAGGCCGATAGATGGTGTGCTTATAGCGCCTGAGATGTTGCTTTGAAAAGCGCTTATATCACTCCTTAAACTAGACCCGTTTTGAATAGTGGCCACAAGCTCGCGGCTAAGACCATTAGCAACAAAGATTTGAAACCCAGAAAGATTGGTTTGAATATTGTAGGTTTCACCGGAGCCTAATTGAATTAAATCATCAGACGCAAAATCAGTAATCAGTGCGCTATCACTTCCCCCAGCAGATTTGTAGTAAGAACCAGTGGAATCCCCTAAAATAAAGCGATCAATTCCGGTTCCACCAGTCAGAGTGTCAAATTGCCCAGATCCCCGCGAAAGATTGTCGGCGCCCGTTAAATTATCATTGCCACTCCCACCGAGCAAGATATCAAAACCACCGCCTCCCACGACAATATCGTTACCAGAATTCCCATTCAAAGAGTTGTTACTACTATTGCCGGTGATAGAATCACCATTCAGCGTGCCGGTGACATTGACAAAGTTTTGAACGGTGAAGGGACTGGTCAATTGAGGAACGTTATTAACCGTCAGGTTATTGATGCCAAGGTTGACATTTATAGAAGCAGAACCTGTAGCCGAAGAAGCATTAATCGTGTTGGCTTGACCTATAGCCCCAACAATTTGTTCTACAGAAATTAGCTGATCAAAACCCGCTCCACTTTTATCTATTCCCCCAAAAGGCGTCAGTGTTATAGCTCGTCCTAAGCTACTATAATTAGCTTGATCTGTGCCGGTGTTACCATTGAGAGTATCGTTGCCATTGCTGCTGATTAAAATGTCATTTCCCAACCCGCCATCCAGAACATTATTGACAGCATTCCCAATCAACTGATCGTTCCCGCTGCCTCCGGTTAAATTTTCAATTGAAAATAATGTCTCGGTTATTGTTGAATTTCCGGGAAAACTGACAACACCAGTTTGTAAATTCCCAATAATAGGCCCAGAAAAAAAGCTATAGGTAGCCATATCTGTGCCATTGCCACCAATTAAAACATCAAAACCAAAACCCCCATCGAGAGTATCGTTGCCATCGCCTCCATC
>NZ_JAMXEX010000024.1 GCF_025370775.1 Ancylothrix sp. D3o
GTGGGGTTGAGAGAATCATCTGCCGGTGAGTTTTGATTCTCTCCGATGGTGGGGTTGAGAGAATCATCTGCCGGTGATTTCTCACTAGGGGCCGGCCAACAAAGCACGCCGTTTTCATCCCACCAAAAACCGGTCGGCATCGGATTCGGGTACTCGGTTAAATCAGTGAGCGCCACATTTTGATTTTGCCAGTTGAGAATTTCCCCAGACTCACCGGCCACGCAAACAGTAACAGAAGCGCGCTTACCGTTGTGAGTGTATTTCCCAAAACGCGCCCGTCGGTTTTTACATAGGCATCTCTCGTTATGACGCCAATCCTTTAAAGGTTGTGGGTCTGTCTTGGTTTTTTTCATAGCTCACCCGCGAGAACGTCAATCGCCTCTTTTGCCCTTTCGTTAGCTTCATCACTCGAACAACGAAAAATTTTCATTGTATGAACCTCCTCGCGAGGGGTGAGAAAAGTTATCGTCCACCCGATTTGAGCGTTCTCTAAACTTTCTGAACCCGATCTGTTTTCCGCTGATTCATAGATGGGTTTGAAATAGTATTTCCAGCCTTTGTGTGTTTCTACCATATTTCACCTTTTGCTGACTACTTAAAAACGGTCTTCCTGAGAGGGTCATTTTGTGTTGCGATGTTTTAGGGATTAATCGAGAAAAATCCGATGACATCTTAGACATGACTCGCATTTATAGGTGCGATACCGGCCCCCCGTACAGTGCCCACCACCCACACCCAACGAGAACGGGTGCTTACAGTGCGGACACTCGATTTGTTGGGGTTTTCTTATGGCTGGGTTTTTTCGCTTTGCCTGTGGGCGTTTTGGCGCCGGTGGGACGTTGCCGGCTACCCGTAAATAATTCAAGGCAGTTTTGGGGCCGTACTGTTTGTAAAGCCGGTTGGCTTCCTTTTGGTGGATCGGTAAGGCTCCTTTGAAGCATTGCCGCAACTCTTGCATTACCTGTTTTTTCATGGGTTCTAAGGAAACCGGCACCTGCATGAAAGGCACCGGCAGAGAGGAAAGGTTATTGACTGCTTTCTCTATTGCCCTACCCCGCAGTCGAAAAATAGGGCCGATGGTAAAAATGCACTCTTGGGATTTTGAGGGAAGAAATCCCGTTAGTCTTTGGGAACGGTAGATATCAAGTCATCCGCACACTTAATCAAGCCATCTGCATATTCAATCGCCTGCTTTGCAACCGTTTCAGCGTCCCAGTGACCGTAAGTAAGTATTCCGGCCAGAGTGTGTGCCGCAATAAAAAGTCTCCTGTCTAATTCAGCGGCAAGCGCTGCTTTTTGATCAGCGGACATTTCCTTTAAATCCATAGTTTTAGCTTTGAAGGAAACCGGCACCGAGGGTGCAAGATGCCGGCGAGAGTGTAGTTATTGGTTGCTGCATTACGGCCCTATCCCGCAACCGAAAAATAGGGCCGGTGAAAGTAAACTTATTGCACAGTCTAATAAATCAGGGATAAAATGTCAGCACAGAACCATAAAAAATTACAATACACAATGATACCTGTAGAGATTGTGGCTAGAATCTTTTGGGATAGGGATTTTGGCCAAAAGCTAAAATCCTTAAGGGGTAAGACTTCAAGAAGGAAATTTGCTGAGCAGTTAGAAGCTAAAGGGGTTCAATGTAGCCATCAATATCTCCAACAGATAGAAGATGGTCGCGTCGAAACCGTCGATATGCAGTTGATTATGAGTATTTGTGCTGAACTCAACTGCTCTCTTTCAGACATATTTACATCTATTTATATCGAAATGCCTGGTTAATCAAAATTTTTCATGGTTCTATATTGACATTTACTGCAAAAAACCATAAACTAAATACAGGTAAGAACCGGCAACCGCCCCTACCTCCCCCGCCAAACTGCGGGGCTACCACTAAATCTGGTATGTGGGCCGGTGACACCCCTACAACTGGGGTACTCAATAGCGAGCATTGAGTTTTTACCGCTTGACTTGTCTCTGACTTGTCTCTGACTTGTCTCTGACTTGTCTGTGACTTCCACCGGCACCGCCTTATTTTAAGGATTGCCGTTTTCGTGAAATAAGACCCATCAACTTAGGAGGTTAATGCTTATGGCTTAAAGCTCGTTGCCCGTACAAATCCGATTGACTTTTAACAATGTTTCCACCGGCACCGCACACCCTCGTGCATCTGCTTTTGTGCCGGTTTCCCTCTCAATAAACCACTAGAGGATGCCATGCCAAGACGTAAACAAACAACCGAAACAGCGCCCACACTGTTTAACACCACCGCCTACCAAACCAGACAATTTAGTAGTTATGACTGGGAAGACTGCGAGCCCGGTGACGAGCCTGTGGTCTATGTGGCGCCGGTGAAAAAACCAGAGCCGGTAGAAGAAAATCCCCGTGCTGAAAAAGCCGAAAAATGCCGGCAAGAATTCATCAATTATTTGAACCGGCAGAACTTACGAATTAAGGAAATTTACAACATCACCCTCACAAAGAACGGGGTGCCGGTGATTTCCTACATCACCCTTGCTGGAAAAAAAGCAGCAACATTCCTACCCAAGAAAGTCTTAAGTGAAGCAATTTTTGGGATGTGTAACGTAGCTACCAACGGCAACGTATCCACCGATGACCTAACCGATCCAGTTGTAGACAACATCCGACAGTTTCTCTGTGATAACGTAAGAAATTTTGTTTGGAGCAATGGCAGTTTAGACACCTGTAAAGAGTCAGAGTTAATTGATTTCTTGAATAGTTGTTGGCTCAATTTAGATGCCGTTCTTTATCTCCGACAATCATTGATACCACCAGCACCAGCACCATCACCAGCACCAAAACCGGCACCGGCACCAAAACCAGCGGCAACATCAAAACGCTCGAAACACTATGGACAACTCACCCTTTTTGCAATGTAACAGCCATGAGACAAACAGCAAAATATATAGCAGCGTGCAAAACGGCCAAAAGCCTAAAAATCAAGCCAAAATCACATCAAGAGCTTTACCTTAAGCTGACAGAAGCCGGTTACGAATGGAACCCTGAGACAGGTTGGAATTTGGCGAAACAAGCAGACTTAGATAACCCGAAAGCGTGGGAATTAAAAATGCGTCTTGTTGTTGCTACTCCTTACGCGGCAACAATTGCCACTATCTTTGAAGGGATGTTAAGGGCTTGCTCTAAACCCTTCTTAAAAATTGATGGGCCTAGCATTAGCCCGTCACGAAAAGAAGAGGGTTTTTCTCTTATCTATTTCACCTTTAAGTTACCAGGCTACGACAGAAAATTCCCCAAAGACTGATCATGCAAATCAAAACAATCACAGTCAAACAAACAATCCAGCTTAAACAATTCTGTCCGCTTACTCTTGAAATGACCGCAGAAATAGACGAGAGAGACAACCCCGTACTTTGCGCTCTTGACTTGAGAAAAACAGTAGACAAGCTGGTAAATACGAAACTTGCGGAACCTTCAAATACAGAGGAGAACCCTTTCTAATGAATGACAACGAAAAAATTATCAAGTGCAAAGAAATGATAAAAAAAATACTTGCACAAACCCCTGACAATCAGATTCCCGTTTTTTCTATGCCATCCGACTTGGTAAGCTGCTTTAGTATAGCCGCTCAAGAAATGATGGAAGAGTTCAAAACTCGTCAAGTAATACCGCTAATCATTGTTGAGGACGATTCGGCAAGGGGTGCTACTCAACTGTTTTTCACCTTAACTTTGTTAGCCGAAACAGTGGCAAAAATGACCCGTTCCGAACCTAAAACGATTATCAATAGGTTTGCTCAATCCGCTGAGGAAATGCTTTCTAGCATGACAACCTCAGAGGTTGTTGACTATTGCGAAAAGTATGGTTTACCGATTGGGAGGCACTTACAGTGAATGACGCGGAAAAAATAAATTATTGTAAGGGAATCATCAGAGAAACCCTTGCAACACAACGAGACAATAAAGCACCGGCTTTTGTTACAGAACCGGCATTACTAGAATCTTTCCTTACTGCGGTAGAGGAAATGTCGGATGAGATTCTCTCTCAAAAGTGCATTCCCTTGGTATTTCTTGATAACCACAGGACACCAACAACAGAACTTATAAACGGTGCAACACTAGCCTACTTAGTATCGACACTTTTAGCCGAAATATTGGCAAAAGTTTCTCACAAAGACCCTAAAGAAATCCTCTCGCAATGTGTTAAAAGCGCTGAAATAATGCGTAACACGATGTCGAAAGAGCAATTGATGGAACACCTTAGAAAATACGAGTTAATGACATGAAAACAGATTGCATTGATGATTTTTTATATAACTTTTCTCGTCATCAACGAGAGGATGCCTCTCTTTTTGATGAAGTAGAGGACTTGGTTGCAGATTTGTACCAGGTTTGTACCGATACTAATCGTGATTACTGGCAATCTTTTGCTGGTTCTATGTTGGACTGCATGGAAGATGAAAGCCCACATTTAGAAACATTCGAGTATTATGACTCCGAAATCAAAGACGGGCTTATGGCTCACGTTAAAGTAGGCGTGCTATTGTCACGCGTGGCCCGCAAATGTCTCTATAAACTAGCCGGCATTAAAAGCTTCAAAGAGTATTGCACCAAACACCTAAACAAAACCTCAACCTATTGCGTGAGGTTGATTAAAGCAGCGAAAACCACGTTAGAACTTATCATTGCCGGCTTTGACCGGCTCCCCACCAACGAGGCACAATGCCGGCCCCTAACTAACCTCACAGGAGATGAACTCACAACCAAATGGCAAGAGGTTCTTGACCGTGCCGACAAATCAAACAACCGCAACTCAAAAGGCGTGATCACAGCCACCATGATTAATGAGGTAGTTAATGGTGAACCAGAGCCGGTTGACAAAAAATCTGTCAAAATCTCAGCCCGTAGTGTTGAACGTTTGGAGCAATTAGCCAAAAAACTTGGTAAGCCGGTGAGCGAGTTAATTGAGGAGGCAATCAGAAACTTAGAGTTTCATTATGAATCTGAGGATAATCCCGACGAGGAAATGGTGGATTGTCCCCAGTGTGGCGGAACTGGTGAAGGAGAAGATGACGACTGCAAGCTTTGTGAGGGTGAGGGTTTAGTCAGCAAAAAGGATGCCAATTGGTACGCGGACTTTGTTAACCTCCAAAACGAGCAACCCCACACAGTAACCGAGCAGTTTAATAAAACCACCGGCCCGATAATTCCAGCAACTTAACAGGACAAACCAATGCTACCCAAAACACAAGAATTCATTTTTGACATGATGCTAGAGCCTGTATTGCAGGCTGTAAAAGATGCTAATCAAGATGGCGCTAAATGTCTTCCCGTCTTGCAATGTCCAGAACAATATTTACATGATTTTTGTGAATATTTGCGGCTACCGAAAAACCGTAAAATTTTCAGAGAAGCCAAATTTTTCCCAATCATTCAAACAATTGAAGCCCGCCATGAAGAAGAAAATCAAAACATCTTCAAAGGTTTTGTTACTTCATTGATGTTAGTTTGCTTGATTAGAAAGGATAACCCCCATATCTCCCCCAGCTACTTAAATGGGTTGCGGTTGGAAGTTGGGGAAATATTGAACAGATACACCCAAACAGAAATCATCTCTTTTATTGACCGCTATCTGGGATTTATGGTGAAAAACTCAGACGGTAAAATAAATTGGGCTGATTTTAATTAAGTGAGGACAAAATTAAAAAATGGTTGTCTTTAAAGAATGCCCGCAGTTAGTAAGCTGTGAATTGATGACGGGCTTTCATTTTCTTGAATGCCCGAATCAATCCGAGTGTTTAAACATTGCTGCAACGAGAAATCAATGCACTCTACCTTTTTATTTCCTTGAAACAGCTTTAATTGTTCGTAATTTTAGCCAGTTTTATCACAGAGAGGAATTAATAGCAGCCGGTTATATGTGGCCTGTTACATTACCTTTTTTCTTTGATAACCGAAACTGCCTAATAGTTTATTTTTATGGCCATCACAGTGACTATTGCGAGGCAATACAAGAGGGGTGGTTTCCAGCCCTACTCATACCCGACAGATACGAAGAACACCCATCATATATCGAATGCGACAGCGATGATGATGATGATGATGATGATGATCACTACCCCGATTATTATTGCGATGATAATGACTATTAATTAACCCGCCTGATGAGCCGGCCTTGGATTCGGGCCGGTGAAACACCTCTTTACGGTGTCGCGGGATGAGTCCAAATCATTCTGCAAAAATTCAAGAAAAAAACCGGCACTTAACCACAAAGCAAGCTGTAAAGGCGTTCTTTTTCTTTGTAGGCTAGTTCTTTTCAAGAGTTTTCAAAAAACACAAAAACGGCACTTAAGACTAAATCAGGCTCACCGGCCTCTGGGTGATTTGTAGGCTGTTTTTGTTTCAACTGTTCACCTTAACACCCGCCAAACATGACTAAGATTTTTATCGGCCTTGACGTTTGCAAGGCTTCGGTTGTTGCGTGTAAACTTCACAGCGATAACCTCAAAACTGAACCTCGACAATTATTTTATGAGTTAGAGTTTCCTGAGTTTAAAGCTAATCCAGAAGGATTAAGCGGGCTTTTAAACTTC
Organism: Ancylothrix sp. D3o; assembly: GCF_025370775.1. Lineage (NCBI taxonomy): Bacteria > Bacillati > Cyanobacteriota > Cyanophyceae > Oscillatoriales > Microcoleaceae > Ancylothrix > Ancylothrix sp. D3o. Next base: position 6,569 of record NZ_JAMXEX010000024.1, read on the forward strand.
ATCGGAGATGGGGATATAGTCGTTGGGTTAGAGCCAACTGGCATGAATTATGCTCGCGTTTGGATTGAGCAGTTAGGAAAGCGCTATGAAGTCAAAATGATTAATCATAAAGACTTGAAATCTCATCGGAAAATGCTGAGGTTTGAAGATAAAAACGATGATACAGATGCTTTCTGCTTGGCTCATTATTGCAGCTTCTACGACAACCATAAATACAGGTTTGTCGGGTTTCGTGATGGAATCATCGCAGTTTTAAAGGCAATGATAAACCGGCTCGAACACTTGAACCGCGTACAGTCGCCAATTGTCAACCGGCTACGTCAAGATTTAGCATGGCAGTTTCCAGAAGTGGCATTAAAACGAGTGCGGCGCTCTGAAAGTAAAAAGGAAAATGCGGATTTAAGCCCGCCGCTTTGGGGGTGGATTGCTGGGGAGAAAATAGTACCGCGATACGACCGGCTTTATCAAGAAACCATAGGTGCCGGTTTAACTGAATCATCGCGATTAGACGCGGCGCGCCTCTGTGACCTAGAGCGAGAGATGGCTGCAATTGAGAAAGAGATGGCTTATCTCTACCGGACAGACCCTCGCTTTAAACCTTATTCAAAAGTGCTGGACAGTTTTGCGTTCCCTAAAAAGACTCAACCCATTATTTTGTCGGTTGCCTTCCCCATCGAAAATTTTTTGAAAGATGGCAAGCCCGAAGTTGTCGAGCGTAAAGGCCGGCGCTCTGGGAAGAAAACTAAAAAGCACCTCTCACTGAGGAGATTTCAAAAAGCGATGGGAGAATCACCCAGTGAGAAAGCTTCTGGAGATAAAGAAGAACGTAGCATCATTCATGGTAGCAGCCTTTGTAGAAAGGCTTTTTGGCAGTGGATTTTTATAAAAATTGAGCCGGTTAAAAATAGGCCACAGGGTAGCCGGTTGATTAGGACAACAGATTTAGACGGCAATCCTGTCATCAAACCAATCTGCCAGCATTTAGGGGAAATTTACGATTTTAAGAAATCAAACGGCGTGCCAATTGGATTGATTCGTTCAAATCTTGCGAGTATTGCGTGCCGGCATCTATTCCGAGCGCTCGTATCCGAAGTTTGCGGGATACAGGAAGGATAAAAAAGTTAACGGGCTAATCAAGGCCCGTTTTTTGAGTGGGGGATAAAGTGACTAGACTAAACTTTAGATATTTACCGCTGGGGGGGATTTTGGGAGACTGTGGAGCCGATTCGACTGTTAAGCAGGTAATAATTTTATTGTAAAGTTATGCCAAGGCTGTGCCAGACTCTTATTTTTTTAAAGATTGTGCGAGCATTGGCTGAAAACAAACTCAATAAAACTACGGATCGCGGGTAACTGGACTTATTGTTCCCAACAATGCCTCAAGTTAAACTCCCACCACATTTGCTTTTAACACAAAGTAGACTGAAAATATTTTAGGCAAGCGTCACGCTATGGCATTATCTGAAGGGCCGATGGAACACAAAACAATCGCAGCACTCTTAACTTGTTTTAACCGCAAGGAAAAAACTTTAGCATCGCTGGAGGCACTGTTTAACCAAGAAATGCCACCAGCAACAGAAGTGGGTGTTTATTTGGTGGATGACGGCAGTACCGATGGTACAAGCGAAGCCGTCCAGCAAAGCTATCCGCAGGTAAAAATTATTTCTGGTGACGGTAGCCTCTATTGGGGTGGGGGAATGCGGCTGGCTTTTGAAACAGCTATGCAAGCTGATCCTGACTATTATCTGTGGCTTAATGATGACACGATTCTTGATCCTCACGCCCTGAAAACGCTTTTGGAAACTTCGCACCGGCTAACGGCTGAGACGGAAAAAGCAGTTTTGGTGGCTGCTTCTACCCGTGATCCCCAAACCGGCCAGTTAACCTATGGTGGCATGATTCGCCGGCGTTGGTGGCGTCCGCTGAATTTAGACCCTTTGATGCCAACAAATGACCCTCAGCCTTGTCTGACAATCTGTGGTAATTGTGTGCTAATTCCGCGTGAAATTGTCCAAAAAATCGGCAATCTTGACCCGGCTTTTGTGCATTATGCTGGAGATTGGGATTACGGTTTACGCGCTAATAAAGAGGGTTTTGGGGTTTGGATTGCCCCTGGATATTTGGGGACTTGTTCGGCCAACCCAAAACCGGCCCAAAAAACCGAAGCACAACTGCAACGAGAACTGCAAAAAATCGAGCAGCCTAAAGGTTTAACTTTGGAAGATGGGACTTTGCAACCTATGCAAGAGTGGAAAGTTTTGGCGCAGCGACACAGCGGCCCGTTTTGGCCATTTTTCTGGCTGATTCCCTACCGGCGGGTGTTGTGGATTTCTTTGATGGGCCGGCTTAAGGGGAAAAATGCTTAAAAACAGGCCGGTCTGTTTGGTTTGCCGGCTTGAGTTATAAAGGGATTGGCATCTACTGATAACTAAACCCATAAAATTGAGGTAAAAAGGTAAATAATGAACAAGGATTTACGGATTGCTTGGCTTGTGCCGGCGGTTGAATTAGGTGCTTATTGGCAGCCGGTTTTAAGAGAATTTACCAAAGTGTTTAAGAATACTGTCTTTTACACCGGCCTGGTTTGGCCTGGTTTTGATCCTTCGCTTCCTGGTTGTGATGTAATTCAACTTGTGGGCAAAACTAAGTATCTGGAAACGACAAAAATTAAAGATGGTTATGATCGGGGAGTTTTTATTCTTTCTCCCAGTATTGTTGGTTATTTGCTTTCGTTTAAACCTGATTTAATTTTCGCGCAAGCTTATTCGTTGTGGACGCTTTTGGCGGTGCTTTTTATGCCGATAGGCCGGTGGAAACTAATTATTATTTATGATGGCAGTTCTCCCAATGCGGATTTCCGCGATTCGGTTTTTCGTACTTTTGTGCGGCGGATTTTATCGCGGTTTGCTTGTGCGTTTGTTTCCAACAGTAAAGCCGGTACTGCTTATCTGCAAGAAGCGCTTTCTGTGCCACCCGATAAAATTTTTACCCGCATTTATTTAGTTCCAGATGCTCAAGCTTTGCTGGGAAGATTAGAAAGTTCTGAACCGATTAATTTAGCATTAAATCATCCAATTTTTCTCTATGTGGGGCGGATTACTTCTCGAAAAGGCATTACTACGCTTTTACAAGCTTGTGCAATTTTAAACGAGAAAGGATACAAGAATTATAATTTGTTGTTAGTAGGAGAAGGTGATCAGCGGCAGGAGTTGGAAGCGTTTATTAAAGAAAATGATTTTGAAGATCAAGTTACTTGGGCCGGCTGGGTGGAATATGGCCGGTTGGGGGCTTATTTTTCGCAGGCTGATGTGTTTGTTTTCCCAACTTATGAGGATGTGTGGGGGATGGTGGCACCGGAGGCAATGGTGTTTGGTTTGCCAATTTTGTGTTCAAAAGGTGCGGCTTGCTGTGAGTTAATTGAAGAAGGAAAAAATGGTTATATTTTTGATCCTCGTGATCCGCAAGCTTTAGCAGAAACTATGCAGCGGCTTTTAGATGACCCTGAATTGATTGCTTCTATGGGAGAACGTTCACAGCAAATTATTTCGCGCAGCACTCCCCAAACCGCAGCGCAAGCTTTTGTCGAGGCTACTTCTTTTGTTTTTGATTAAGCAAGCTTTTTTGTCTTGGCAAAAACAAGGACTTAAAAATAGCAGATTTGTCGCTGGTTGGGGGGGAGAGTGAGTTAACCATAACGCATTTCTTGACTGGGAGGAGTGGCTTCTAAAGGTTCAAATTTTTTGATTTTTAATGCTTGTAAAAGAAATAGCCACATATAAAGCGGGTTAAGGAAAACGTAGCGTTTCCAGAGGCGCGTGGGTTCTTGCAATAGCCGGTAAAGCCACTCTAATCCCAACTGTGATAAAAATTCTGGTGCTTTCGGCAAGTTGCCGGCCCAAAAATCAAAGGCTGCGCCTACAGCTAACAGGGGCATAGATAAACTATCCATGTGTTCATAAACCCAAACTTCTTGTCTGGGACACCCTAAACCGACAAAGGTAATTGCTGCACCGCTACTGCGAATTTGTTGGATAATTTCGGCTTTTTCTTCGGGGGTAACTTGGCGAAATTTTGAGGGTTGAAATCCGGCTATTTTGAGTTTTGGGTAGCGCTGGCAAAGGTTATCGGCTAGGGTTTTCAGGACTTCTATTTTGCTGCCATAAAGATAAATTGGCAACCCTTCTTCTGCGGCTTTTTCGCACACCAATAACATTGTTGTGGGGCCACAAACTCGGTCGGGTAAATGAGTTTTATACAGCAAATTTAAAGCCCAGCGGACGGGTTGACCGTCGGGTAAAATCAAGTGAAATTGATTGAGGCGGTAACGATGGGTTTCGTCGAGTACGCCGGTCATTACGCCGTGAACTGCAAGGGCAGAAACGCCGCAGGGTTTGCTTTCGCGGGCGGCGTTAATGATTTTACTGACAGCCACATCGTAATCTAAAGCGTTTACCCAAACGCCCAGGAGATTTTTTTTACCCTGATCAATCATTGGGAGTACCTCTTAGGTTTTTGGTTAAGTTTTAGATATTTTGCCTCATCTCTTCGAGGGAATTTTTATTTATTTTACCCTGAACAGTTGGTTAGCTGGCTTCGATCTATCTAGCCATAGTTTTTAGACGGGCTCTTCTTTCCAGCGTTCCTGGTTAAATCCATAAATTTCTTGTAAAATTTGCTGGACGTTATATTTCATTTTCCAATTAGGATAATGACTGCTGAATTTGCCGTTGTCGCTGATCCACCAAATGTGATCGCCGATGCGGTTTTGCTCTACATAAGTCCAGTTGAGTTTGTTGCCGCTAATTTCTTCGCAAATTTGGATGGCTTCGAGCATTGAGCAATTACTGTGCCGGCCTCCGCCGCTGTTATAAACTTCCCCAGAACGTGGGGCTTTATAAAATTCATAAAACATCTGAATTAGGTCAGAGCTATGAATATTATCACGGACTTGTTTGCCGTTGTAACCAAAAACTTTATAGGGTTTTCCGGTGACTGTGCATTTCATTAAATAGGCTAAAAATCCGTGCAATTCTGCGCCGGAGTGTGTGGGGCCGGTTAAGCAGCCGCCACGAAAACAAGCGGTTTTCATGCCAAAATATCCGCCGTATTCTTGAACTAATACATCGGCGGCTACTTTGGAGGCTCCAAATAAACTATGGAGGGTTTGGTCAATGGACATATCTTCTCGGATGCCGCCATTGTAGGTATGGTTTCTGTCAATTTCCCAGCGGGTTTCTTGTTCGATAAGGGGCAGCCGGTTGGGGGTGTCGCCATACACTTTGTTAGTGGATGTGAAGATAAAAACGGCTTCGGGAGCGAAATTTCGGGTCGCTTCCAGCATATTTAATGTGCCGTTGGCGTTGACACTAAAATCGGTGTGGGGTTCGCGGGCTGCCCAGTCGTGGGAGGGTTGGGCTGCGGTGTGGATGACTAATTTTATGTCGCTGCCGTATTGGTTAAATACTTGGCTGATGGCTTCGTAGTCTCGAATATCGATGGAAAGGTCGGTGTAGTTTTCACCTAGGGTTTCTTGGAGGCGTTGCCGGTTCCAAAGGGTAGAGGCTTCTTTGCCGAAGAAATAGCCGCGCATATCGTTATCGATACCGATGACTTGAAAGCCAACTTTTGCAAAAAATGCGGTGGCTTCTGAACCAATTAGGCCGCCTGAGCCGGTGATGATTGCTATGTTCACTGTTAGTGTCCGAGTAAATTAGAGGTTAACGTCTGGCTGGTGCAAGTTTTGGCCTTCTGGCTTTGTTTGGCCCAACCTTAATTTTTAGCAGATCCGATGCGCCTGATGCTCAGAAATCTCTTTGAGAGGCTGCTTGTTCTTTTTCACCAGTATAATCGGGCTTTTAGGCAATTTTGTCTAGGATTTTGTTTTGCTTTGATGGAGGGGCTGTTTTTGGGGGACTCCTTGAAATCTAGGGTTTGTGGCCTTTGATCGAGGGTGAACCGGCCAAGACTGAGTTTTAGACCGGCATTCTGAGGAGCGATGAATATTGAATCAGAGCCGGTTTGTCTGCTGGGTAAAACTGGTTTATCCAAATGTATTTTGCCATTGTTTGTCTGTGGTGAATAGAGGCTGGGTTAATAATGTAACTTAAGTTCAAATAATACTTGTCCTCAAGCCTTTGGCCGGTTAATTCTAGGTTAAAGGATTTTTGGCTGTGGCGTCCATGAGGTTTTCCTCAAAAGCAGGCGGCAAGCCACAAACAGGCAGAGGGATTTGCTTAATAATATTAGACATTTTTTGATTTGTAGTTGGCTCATAAAAAATTTGTAACTTTGAAAAAGTTGGGTTAAATAGGTGGATGTCGGTGATTAGAAAGGAAACTTATTAGTTTGTTATAGGGCGAGATAAAGTCAACATAAAAACCCGATTTTTGGGAAGAACCGGGTTGATATTTGGGTATATTAATGTTAATTAGTGAGCCAAAACTGCTGTTTTAGCGCGGTCGTTTAATAAAAGTTTGCCGTGTCCGTCTACGCTAAAGTCTTGACCGGGAATTAAGCCTTTACCAATCAAGCGTTGATAGACAGCAACGGAGGTTATTCTTTGAATTTCGGACATTAATTGGGGTGGAATCACGTTGCGGACAGTCCACACAACGGCTTCGCTATCTGACCAAAAGAGCAAGCGCTCAACGGTAACGAGCATTACACCGGCAACTTCTTCGAGGCTATAAAGGGTTTGTAGGGCAGCTAAAATGTCTGTGCTGATCTGAGGGTTGCGGGTTCTAATCGCCAGCGTCATTTTTTTGCTTGCGTTTTCTAGCTCAAACTGGTTCATATTTGACATTGATGTTTTTGTGGAGGAGCGTTTTACGGCTGTGGGAGTCCGTCTCGCTGTTTTGCTGATTATACCCAAAGGTGTAGGCTCCTCTATCCTGAGATAGATACGATTTTTAATTTTTTTTTAATTTTTTTTTGCTGGGCTGCAAAGATGGCTGAAAAAGCTTGATATTTGTGCTTTTTCGGTGGGGCTGAGTTTTGGGGAAGATGTTGGGGAGTATATCTTTTGGCAGAACCGTCAAAATATCTTGACAAGTTGATCAAAATGTGTATAAAGAAGATTGTTGAGGTGGGGGAGGTTAAAGAACTGTTGGGGTGATGGGGGGATAAAATTGGTAAGAAAAAAGCGTAAATAAAAGAGTTTTTGTTAAAAGCTATACAATTTTTTAGGAGTTGATTGGGTGGCCTGGGTTGTTATTTTAATTTATGGGGATGCCGGTTTGTTTGAGCTTAGTTATGAGTTTTTTTGATTATAAATTAAGGAAATTTTAGATAGGGATGGGGCCGGTGATTGGGAGTTAGTTGTACAGAATGAAGGTGGTGGTATAGGTTTAAAGAAAACAGATATGAGTATAAAGAAAAATCCGTATAAAACTATAAGCTTTTTGGCTTAAAATTTTAGCGGGAAGTCATATCTATCCAGCGAATGCTATCTTGCTCTTTTACTGCGTCTTCGACATCTTCCTGCCATTGGATGCTTGCCATTGGGTCAAGTTTGACTAGGATATCCAGTATCATTTGTGGGTGTAACCAAGAATTTCCATTGATTAAAAATTCTTCTACACTTATTAACTCAAACTTTAAGGTAAGGCATTTACGGATGACTTCTGAAGATGAGGCAATAAAGATGACTTCAGATTTCAGCAATTCAGCTACTTTTAAAAAGCTTAGTAGATAACGATCTAAAAGGTTTCTCATATCAAAACCCGGAGGCACTATCTGATCGGTGTCTAAAAATTCGGATTCGTTATGAAAATATACGGTTCCCCCACAAATTGTATTAAAGATTATAATGTCTGAATTTTCTTGTTTTTTAAAGGAATTAATTATTTGGTGCGCCGCTTCTGTAGCTAACTGAAAATTGCCTTGTTTCAGATGGCAAATTTGGCTATAAAAATACTTCGGTAAAAGTACGTCTTTAGTTGCCTTAACTAAGATATCAGGGTTAGAAATACATAAATCTGGCTCAATACCGTATAAGATATTCATCCTATCCTCGCTGAGATTTACTTGAAATTACTTAATTTTTTACATCGGGAAATTGAAGTCATAAAGCCATAAATCCACTAGCCTACTAACTTATACTTGCTACTTACAAATTTAATTTAAACTGACAGGTAGATTGTAAGATCCTGTATGTTGATTACTCCCGCATACGGAACATTGGCATCCTAATTCTCTCCAGCTATCTTCGTGGTAGGCAAGTCTATGGCGACGGCACAAGTAGACCCTTTCTCCTGGGTTAAATATTTCTTGGGTGTAAAGGTCTCTGGTTCCTATTATACTCCTTAATATGTTATCCAAATCGTCGGGTAAATCTACGTTTAAGAAATTATCATCTATCAGTGGATCATCCCTAGCAATAGGAGGGATATTGAGATCAATATCTACCCATTCAATTTGACTAACCTCTAAAGGTATGTCTATGTCTCTCCATCCATTTTGATTGACTTCTGAAGATATATTTATATCAACCCATTCAATTTGCTTTACTATTGTCTGGGAACTTGATCTATCTGGAAGTGGAGAAAATGGATTTCTTAAAAAGCTTCTGTTTGACGAAGGTAGAGAAGGGTTATTTTTAATGTAAACCTGTGCTGCCATAGCAGTTATTATTCCAAATGCTATTAAAACTATCCAGCCCATAATTGTATTTTCTAACTATTCAATGTCTCTAAATTCAATTTTTAATCTTTTAGCAATATCTAAATTAATATTAACTGGATGCGGCAATACATAAAGTTTGGTGTGTGCAGAATTTCCACACACCATACATTTACATTCCATTTCTTGCCAGCTATCGTCATGGTAAGCGAGCCGGTGAACATGACACAAATACACTTTTTCCCCAGGATGAAATATCTCTTGCGTTACAGGGTCTTTTATTTCTCCATTACTTAAATCCATCAGAATATTATCCAGATCGTCAGGTATGGGGGGAGATGGATCAGGACTAGGAGTAGTAGTTGTAGAAGGCTGGAAATTGTTAGCAATGGACTCTAATATAAAAGCAATAAATGCAAATAGCCACCATTCTGCATTGAAAAAACCAACAAAAATGAATAGCCACTTGAAGAAGCCTAGACAGCCTTGAGCGCTATTTCCCTTCTGATTAATGAGCGATCCAATAAACTCACCAAAAGCAACTACCAACTGGACAAAAGCGCCGAGAAGAAGAAGAAATATTATAATAAATTCCATTGTGAGTCATCTTATTTTAGGATATCCTTAAGTGCAACTTCCTTTTCTTGTTGCCTGGCATCTTGGTATGTAAGCTTAATCGGGAAATAAATCACGTCATCTGTCTTAATTGTGGACTTTGGTGCTTTATCAGGACTGCCTGAAATTTCACTGTTAGAAACCTTAAAGCTAAACAGAGGAATCATCACGCCTAATTCCCCGATTTTAAGCGGCAAGGATAAAGATTTTAAATCACCTAAATCAGAACGTTTTTCAAAAGATGCAATTTTAGCCTTAAGAAAATCAATAACTTTTTTGTTGTCAATTTCACCAACTTCTTTAGGTGTCAATTGCTTTACCTCTAAATTAATATTTTCTGTTTCTTCTGTTCCTTCTTTTGAGATAACCAGCAAAGTTACTTCTTCTCCTCTTCCAATTTCCTTCCCAGCCTTTTCAATAACTGGAAAGCGAAGGAAAAGTTTATCAATTTTATCATTTTCAAGGTATCTAAATACCATGGCAGGCATACTTTCTAGCGAGGCTTTGAAAGGTAAAGGTGGCTGATTAGCTGTAGGAGACGGATTAGAAGTTGATTGACTAATTATGCTATTTAATAATTCGGGCTTCAACACGATGAGAAAAAGCGCCAGCAGCGACACCAAAAACAGCAAAAATAATCGGAAATATAAAAACTTTCTTGACCTTCTGGATCTATTATTGTGTTGTCTGCTGATTGCAGCAAGGGAGCCTTCTGTTTGTATGCTGGCATTTTCTATTTGCTGAACATTTTCTTGATTTCCTCGCGGCTCAATCATAGGTTCTGTAGAGTAACCCCTGTTAACTCCCCCGAATATAACTGGTTTAACTCGCTTAGCACTTTCACCCAAAAAGTAGCCAATAGCCTCACTTACAGGATCGTGAACTATCGATAAACACCAGGGATGATAGAAAAATGATTGCTGTGTTCTCATATCTGTTCCTGACATGAATACAGCCATATTTGGATGGGAATGATACCAGCCAACAATATTTTCATCTGGATGTTCAGACCGCGCATAATCCATAATTCCCAACCAAGAATCAGGTGTAAATTCTAAGTGTGCGCCTGTCCCTATTGTTGCCGGTGCTGCTACTGCTGCTATAATTTCAACGTATATCCCAAGAAATGGGTCTTCGTAGGCATTACCAAAAAGAATGCCTCCTTGTTCAACTCTTAAATTAGATGCTAGATGCGCTTTTAAGCTATCGAGAGCTTCCGCTTTCACATATACAGGCGTGACCGGTGCTTCTTGAATACCTCGCGCTGCTGTAAATTCGCTGAGTTTCTTGGGAATTGGCTTATATACATCCTCACTGTCTACCCAGACAATTTGGTTTTGGTCTTCCGAATCTGAATTACTTCGGTTTCCAGGGTTATTCCCTCTGTCAAAATTTGGTAGTTCTGGTGACATGATTATCCTCCTAAAAATCTTGGAATGAAATGTTAACTCGTTTGTCCTCCCACTCAATTTGTGATTTGAATGTTTGAGTATCAACTGGAAAACGCCGCCTATTCTGTTCAGCCCAATTTTTTGCTACTGCATTCGCTGGACTGTTTAAGTTAGTTATGTCATAGGCATACTGAATAATTTTGCCAATTCTGATAACAAGTTCTGGCAGTGTCTCGGCCATTGTCCAAGAGTTACCAAGGCAAATATCTAGCTTTGGCCAGACATTAGGATGAAAGATGGGAGTCAGAAATTTAGCATCAGGCTTTTGTTTCGGATAATTGCTTCCCAGCGAAATTTCTACCTGGTGAGTCGTGCGAAATACAGGATCATTTCCCTGCAATCTCTCTATTCCTCGGCATCGATATTCGATGACGTATTGATAAGGCGGATTACCGCTTTTTGAAATAATCGCCAGCGTACCACCGGCATTATCCACCAGTTCAGATAATGCCTTAAAATCATTTTGAAGTCGTTTTTCTCTAACCTTCATTTTTGACCGGCCTCCAAAATTGGTAAAACTGATAAAACATCATTTTCCTCAACTCCCACTGAATCCAATGTGGCGGAAGGATCTAACTGTTCACCAGTCCGATCTAAGCGGACAGCATAATTAGCATTAGAAGGAAGATTCCACTTTTGCTGTGTGGTTTGCAAAAGTTGTCCGATTGTGAGATTACCAGGTAAATTAACGGCTGCTTTACGAGTTCCATCAGCCATGCGTACAACTACAGAAGCCATATTTACTCCTACTATATTTGGCAAAATTGGATTGCTATTTGACCTTTGGCGGTCTCGCAATGTAGTATCTCGTTCTTCGCTAGACATAAATCTCCTAAAATATTTGTACAGGAATTGTCTAGGTTCAGATTTCTAATAACTTCAAAATCCCTTTGCTCATAACTACACTTGGGGCAAGCTAATTGGGATTCTGGGTATTGGCGTAAAGGAGTATTTACCTTTTCCTCATAGCCGCAATTCTGACATTTCATCTGACCAATAGTCTCATTGCGTAACCAAACAACAGGAGACAAAAATCCTGATGTCTCTAGCTGTTTAAGAATTTCTTTCACCTCCAAATTCGGATCGTGTTTGAAGCTGATCGTTGGTTCAATTAATAAGTCGTGTGCTAGACAATCCTCTTGACGCTGAATTTTTACTTTAAAAGCTGTCCAAGGACTTAAGCCTAGAAAGATTTTTTCCCCCGCTTCAAGTAAATCTGTTTTACCATGCAAGTAGAGGAGTGCTTGGTGAACTTGCATGGCGCCTGTGATTGAGGTAATTGTTGCTGTTGTCGGCATTGCAGCATCAGGAATATTTCGTTTCACTCCCTGACAAGAATATCGCTGGTTTCTGCGTTCCCACATTGGCGGAGAAATGCTGCACTCATAACAAGCAGCCTCAGTTTTGGGATCAAAAAAACTAACTTCTCCTTCGGCTATGCCAATGCCACCATTGATCCAGGGAATGCCCGCCCGATATGCAAGCTGGTTAATTACCCACCGAGCATTGATGCTATCCAAGCAACCAATAATGATGTCATGTTCACGAACATCGCCAACACCCAGGTCAAATTCCAAATCGCCATGAATAGCTTCGATGGAAAGTTGTGGGTTAATTTCAAGGAGACGCTGACGGGCTACCTCGACTTTCGACAACTGCAACCTAGCATCAGATTCCCGAAATAAAACTGAGCGAGTGAGATTGGTAATCGAGACAGTATCAAAGTCAATAACCGTGATATGCCCGACTCCCAGGAGTGCGAGATTTTTCAGGACTTCGTTGCCTAAAGCACCGGCCCCAGCAACTAGCACCCTAGCAGTTTTGAGTTTTGCTTGATCCCACCAGTCAATTAGATAGTGCCTTCCGTAGCGACTTTCTTGTTCGCCGCTAATTTCAAAGAATTCCATAAGAGAATTGCATCTTCAATCTGCTTGCTAGTTTCTATTTCTCTATCGGGTGATCGCCCTCGCTTTTATGCAAAAAGAGAAGTTTTTTTACAAAAGTTTACAAAGCATAACGCGACACCTACACAAATGAACCCCAGCAAAGAACCGGCACCGGCTCTATTGACACACCCACAAAGGCATTGTCCATAAACCCAACCGCTCTTTCCCTCTAACTTATACTGATAATACCCTAACCAACCTCAACTAAAACCTGACATATATCAGGAGTTGTGTTAGACTTTTGTCAGTAATTTTCAGAAACCAACTATGGCACGCACAGACGAAGAATTCTCCCAAGCTGCCGAAGAATGGGACTTAGACACCCTCTATACCGACCTCGCCTCCGCCAAAGGAAAACGCCTCACCCCAACCGAAAAACTACACCTGCGCGGACTCCTCTGCGGCCATAGCCCCCTGGAAATTGCCGAAAGACTCAAAAAAACCCCCAGAGGCGTTGAAACCGATCTGTGCGCCACTTTGTATAAATATGTCAAAAATCTAGTTTGCAAAAATAGTGATAAAATCGATAACTGGCGAAATATAACGGAATGGCTCAACGAAGCCGGCTATAAATCCGAGCCTTCTTCTAAACGAAACCTTAAAAATAACTTGCCAGAAAATAGCTCGATAAATATAACTAATGTATATTGCGAAAACAATCATATAAAAATAGACGCATTTGTACACATAACTATACCCATCCCTTCCACACTCTGCATCGAAAACCTAGACCTCAAAAACGAAGATAATAATATTAATTAAACCTCTGTAACCCTTTAAATTTGGCGAAAAAACACACAGAGATAGCCGCTAGATATCTAGGCAGAAACTTCTTCTCAACCCCCCGCAAAAAAACCGGCTTTCTCTCAAAAACTTAAAAATCTCAACGAGATATCTAAGAAGAAAACCGGTTTCTAAGAAGCAATTTAACCCTTATTCTTAATCATCATCACATCCACAATTTGAACCGCCTTCTCTTCTGGAATATTCAACGCCTGATGCAATTGCGACAAAAAATCTTGCTCCTCCTCCGTCACCACACCATCCGCCAAAACCAAATCACAAGAAACAGCAAAAGCAGTCGCGTGTAAATCTTCAGGAAGCGAAGACTTTGCCGCATTAAACAAAGCACCCACCCCTTCCCGCTTTAAAATATTCAGCAGTTTATCAAACATTCGCCGCATCACATCATCCGAATAACTCCGAAACAACTTCATCCGCGACAGAGTAAAAGACATCCCCCGCGCTTCCTCATCCGAAAGATATCCATCGGAAGCAATAGCCGCTAACGTAATCGCCGCAAACGCTTCCGCTGGACTCAGCATTTCATTCGCTTTACTTTGAACACCCAAAACTTTATCAAATAAACCCATTATCGTTTCCTCCTAGTGATAGGTAATTCGGGATTGGGAAATCTTGATGTCTGACTGGAAATTGGGGAAAACAAGAATAAATTAAGACATGATCTAAGCGCGTTCTGCTGAAGTTTAAAAATGCGAAAATTCCGCTTAAACTTCCTCTTCTTCCTCTACTTCTTCGAGCAAAGCATCAATAATATCTTGGGCGGCTTCTTCGTCTAACTCCAAAGCTTCCGCCAAAGCACCTAAAAAACTGTCTTCAGACTCGTCCACTACCTCATCCGATAAAACAACCGCCGCCGCTACCTCAAACGCACTTTCGACCATATCTTCGGAAAGACTATTGACAGCAGTGTTAAACAAAACCCCAAGTCCTTGTTGATTGATAATGGCAATAATCTTATCCAACACCGCCTGGATATCTTCGGCAGCATATTCATCAAAAAGCCCGTAGTTGTTCACTACATCGGTGAGTATTGCATTTTCTTCATCGGTTGGCTGTCCGTCTGCAAAAAGTGCAACAGTTCCAATGGCAAGGACGGCTTCTTCTGGAGTAAACTCGGTGTCGAGTTCTTCTTCTACCGCAAAAATTGCATCATATCTTCCCATGATTTTTTCCTGTGTTGCTTTGGTTTGAAAGGATATCGCAGCGGAATAGACTATTTACTGTCTGTAATCCACACACGAATCCCTGGCAATTGTTTTATAGCAGCAAAGCATAACAAATGTACAGGCTCTCAACCTGGAATTTTCCCCAAATAATCGAGAAAAAAGTAAAAAAAATATTAAAGTTTTTTAGGGCTGCGGGTGGTTTGCCGGTGGGCAGAGCAACGGCCTACGAAAGGCTCAATTTTTTATCAAGAGGAGGTAAAAAAAGGCAGCTTTTTATTATAAACAACGTTCAACGGTGGCAACAACAGACTGGGCCAAAGCTTCCAAGTCATAGCCGCCTTCTAGGCCAAATACAATCTGGCGAGTTAATTGCAAACAATAATCGGTAAAAACTCCAAAATCTTGTGGTTGCAATTCAACACCGGCCAGAGGATCAGCCGAATTTGCATCATAACCGGCACTAACCAATAATAAATCGGGCTGAAAATTCTGGAAAAAAGGAATTACTTTTTCTTCAAAAGCTTGGCTGTATTCCTCAATTGTACTCCCCGGCAAAACCGGCACATTTAAGACATTGTTATAGGGGCCATGTTCCGCCGCACTGCCGGTGCCGGGGTAGGCGGGGGACTGGTGCAAAGAACAAAAAGCAATGGCCGAATTTCCCTGCACCAAAGCTTGAGTGCCATTGCCATGATGCACATCCCAATCCAAAATTCCTACCCGTTTTATTCCCCCTTTTTCTAAAGCATAATGAGCGGCAATTGCTGCATTAGAAAATAAACAAAAACCCATCCCCGTTGCGTATTCAGCATGATGTCCGGGGGGACGCACAAAAACAAAAGCCGGATCGCCGGTTTGCAATACCCGATCTACCCCATCTAACCAAGCACTAACAGCCAATAAAGCCACCTCATAACTGCGAGGAGAAACAGGAGTATCTGGGTCGATATGGCCGCCGCCATTGTCGGCTATTTCCTTAACCAAACGAATGTAGTCTGGGGCGTGAATTTTCTCCAGCAAAGACGTCACCGGCCTCACAGCAACCGGTGTAGGTTCGCGCCAGTCAATTTCATTTGCCCAGGGAGCAGTTTCAAGCGCGTGAACAATCGCTCGCAGCCGGTCGGGGCGTTCTGGATGAAAACGGCCTGTCAAGTGTTGCAAAAATTCTTCTGAATAAATAACCGGGATCATAATCCACCCAAACTATCTTTATGCAAGCCCCCAACAGAGGCGTATTAGTGACGAAAAAAAACAGTCAAATTGTGATAGAATATTAACAATATTTGCCCAAAATTCAAGCAAGCTGGGAAACCTTCCAGCATTTTTTGAATTATACCAGCAAAATCCTCACAATTTTTTGGAGTTTAGCCCAGTATGACCTATTCCTCCGAGCGGATTATCCCAACGGATCTACGCCACGAGATGCAGCAGTCCTATCTGGAATACGCGATGAGCGTAATCGTAGGACGAGCGCTGCCAGATGCCAGGGATGGTCTGAAACCCGTACACCGGCGCATCCTCTACGCTATGCACGAATTAGGCTTAAGCCCTGATCGCCCCTTTCGTAAATGCGCTCGCGTCGTGGGGGAAGTGCTGGGTAAATACCATCCACACGGGGACACGGCGGTGTACGATGCCCTAGTACGGATGGCGCAAGACTTTTCCATGCGCTCCCCCCTGATCAACGGACACGGCAACTTTGGCAGCATCGACAATGACCCACCGGCAGCCATGCGTTACACGGAATGCCGTTTACAAACGCTGGCCAGCGACGCGATGTTACGAGACATCGACTCGGAAACCGTTGATTTTGCCGATAACTTTGACGGTTCCCAACAAGAGCCCGTTGTCTTGCCGGCCCGCATTCCCCAACTGTTGCTCAACGGTTCCTCTGGGATCGCCGTCGGGATGGCGACCAACATCCCCCCCCACAACCTCAGCGAACTGGTAGACGGTTTAGTGGCGGTGATCCACAACCCGGAAATTACCAACCAGCAGTTAATGCAGCACATTCCGGGCCCAGACTTCCCCACCGGCGGTTTAATTTTAGGCGTGGGCGGTATCCGTGATGCCTACACCACCGGACGCGGTTCGATCACCATGCGCGGCGTCGCCACTATCGAAACCGTTGAACACCGCAACCGGCCCGACCGCGAAGCAATCATCATCACTGAATTACCCTATCAAACCAACAAAGCGGCGTTAATTGAAAAAATTGCCGAAATGGTGAATGAAAAACGCCTGGAAGGTATTGCAGATATTCGGGATGAAAGTGACCGCGATGGAATGCGAATTGTCATCGAATTAAAACGCGATGCTTACCCCCGCGTGGTGCTGAATAACCTCTATAAGCAAACGCCTCTGCAAAGCAATTTTGGCGCAAATATGCTGGCGTTGGTGAATGCGGAACCCCAAACTCTAACCATTAAAGATTTCCTCACTGTTTTCTTAGATTTCCGGGTTGTAACGATTACCCGCCGCACCGAACATGAACTGAGAAAAGCTGAAGAAAGGGATCATTTATTGCAGGGTTTGTTAATTGCTCTGGCAAATTTGGATGCAATTATTCGCCTGATTCGCCATGCGGCTGATACGGCCACTGCTAAACAAGAATTAATAACCGATTACGGTCTTTCCGAACAACAAGCCGATGCAATTTTACAAATGCAATTGCGCCGGCTGACGGCTTTGGAAGCTGAGAAAATACGCAAAGAACACGAAGATTTGCAAGAGCAAATTGCTGATTTGCGCGATATTTTGGCACGGCGTGAACGGATTTTGCAAATTATTGAAAGCGAAGCGCTGGAGATTAAAACAAAATTTGCTACCCCCCGTCGAACTGAAATTCAGCACGCCGAAGGTGAGATAGATGAAACGGATTTAATTGCTAATGAAAAGGCTTTGATTTTGTTAACAGAACAAGGCTATATCAAGCGGATGCCGGTCAGCACTTTTGAGGCTCAAAACCGGGGCACTCGTGGCAAAGCCGGCAACAAAATGAAAGAGGATGATGGTGTTGAGCATTTCTTGACTTGTTGCGACCACGACACGGTTTTATTCTTTAGTGATCGGGGTGTTGTTTACTCGATTAGTGCTTATCAAATTCCGACCGGTTCACGGACTGCTCGCGGTACTGCTATTGTGCAGATGTTGCCAATTCCGGTAACAGAAAAAATTACCTCAATGGTGGCGGTTAGTCAGTTTAGCGAGGATGAGTATTTGATTATGCTCACGAAGGCCGGTTTTATTAAGAAAACTGTGCTTTCTGCTTTTAGCAATATCCGCGCTAATGGGTTAATTGCTATTTCTTTGGAAGAGGGCGATCAATTGCGTTGGGTACGCCTTGCGCGAGCCGAGGATAGTATTATTATCGGCACTCGTAAGGGTATGGCTATTCATTTTAAAGCTGATGGTGCTCAGTTGCGACCAACGGGACGCACGGCGCGGGGTGTTAAGTCCATGAAATTCGCCAAGGATGATGAATTGATTAGCATGGATATTTTGCCCGGCTCACTCATTGCTAACCTCGCTCAAACGTCGAATGAAGAGGCGGAAATTGAGGATGATGAAGAGATAGATGCTGTGGTGGAAGAAACGGAAACCAATGCTTTGGAAATAGAGGCTATTGGCGAAGAATCTGAAATCACAGAACAAGAAGCTGATTTGAATACTCAGCAGGGATTGTGGATTTTGGTGATTACTACCGGCGGCTATGGGAAACGTGTTCCTTTCTCGCAATTCCGCTTACAAAATCGGGCCGGTAAGGGGGTAATTGCTACTAAGTTTAAGTCTCGTCGCAGTGGCGATCAGTTAGCTGCTTTGCGGGTGGTAAATGAGGGCGATGAGTTGATGATGGTGACAAGTCGCGGGATTATTATTCGTCAAGCGGTTAATGCTATTTCTCCTCAATCTCGCAGCGGAACTGGTGTCCGGGTGCAGCGTTTGGATGAGGATGATGCTATTGCTGCTGTGGCTTTGGTTCCTCCTTCTAATGGTGAGGAGGAAGAGGTGGCAGAATAGGTTTTTTGCAAAAGTCTATAGCTTTTTTTATTAACCGCAGATGAACGCAGATAAACGCAGATAAATAGGATGAGTTTATGGGCTTTTGCAAGAGGTTTGATGATGTTTAAGTTGGGGAGTAAAAATGTAGGGATGTCTGTTTTTTACTTTTTACTTCCCTTTTTTGGGGGGGTTTTAATGGGAGTGACAACTTCGCCGGTGGAGGCTTGGCCGCTGGCTTGGGTTGCTCTTGTTCCTTTATGGGTTTGTGTGAAACGGCAGGCGGAAAAAGGGTGGAAGTTTTTTGTTTTGCTTCCTTTGCTTTGGGCTTTTGGTTATCATGGGGTGGCTTTGTTTTGGATTACTGGCATTCATCCGATGACTTGGATGGGTGTGCCTTGGTTGGCTAGTTTGGCTATTGCTTTTTTTTGCTGGGTTTTTATTACGTTTTGGGGGGCGGCTTTAGTTACATTTTGGGCTTTTTGTCTAAGGTTAATTGTTAAGAAAAAGCCTAAAGTTTCGGGTTGGTTGTGGGTGTTGACGGGGACGGCTTTATGGTGTTTTTTGGAGGCTGTTTGGAGTAGTGGCCCGCTTTGGTGGACTTCGCTTTCTTATACGCAAAGTCCGCATAATTTGCTGATTTTGCAGTTAGGAAAGATTGGGGGGCCCACTGCAATTACGGCGGCGATTGTTGCGGTTAATGGTTTGATTGCGGAAGGGTTGATGAAGTGGGATAAAAAAGCCAAGATGCGCCGTGATTTGGTGGTGGCGGGTGGTATTTTGGTTTTGCTACATTTGACTGGTTTGGGGATTTATTTGCAGCCGGTGGCAACACCGTCAGAAATGGCGTTGAAGGTGGGGATTATTCAAGGCAATATTCCGAATACGATTAAGCTTTTTGAGAAGGGTAAAAATCGGGCTATGGATAACTATACGAAGGGTTATCAAGAATTAGCTCTGAGGGGGGTAGATGCGGTTTTAACGCCTGAAGGTGCTTTGCCCTACTATTTTGATGATTTGAAAAATGCACCGATTTTTAAGGCGGTTTTAGATAAGAAAGTTGTGCTGTGGTTGGGGGCGTTTGGTGAACAGGGTTTAAGTTATACGAATAGTTTGTTTACGGTGATGGGAAATGGGGAGGCTTTTAGCCGGTATAATAAGGTTAAATTGGTTCCTTTGGGGGAATATATTCCTTTTGAAAATGTTTTAGGCAAGTTGATTGATCGGCTTTCTCCTTTGGATGCTCACATGGCGGCGGGAAGTTCAAATCAGGTGTTTGATACGCCGTTTGGTAGGGCGATTATGGGAATATGTTATGAGTCTGCTTTTGCGGAACATTTTCGCCGCCAAGCTGCTTTGGGTGGGCAGTTTATTTTGACTGCTTCTAATAATGCTCATTATGCGGAAACTATGCCGGCGCAACACCACGCACAGGATGTGATGCGGGCAATTGAAACTGATCGTTGGGCGGTAAGATCAACTAATACCGGCTATTCGGGTATTGTTGATCCTCATGGTAATACTATTTGGCTTTCTGGTATTAATAGTTTTGAGGTTCATTCTGATGTTATTTACCGCCGAAATAGTCAAACTTTGTATGTGCGGTGGGGCGATTGGTTGGTGCCGGTTTTGTTGGGTTTGGCGGGGATGGGGTGGATTTTTAACCGCAGATGTTAGGCGTAGCCTGCACTTCGTGCGTACGCGGATGAACGCTGATGTGCTATTTGAAACTGAATTTTTCAGGGTTGATGAAATTTTAACTAAAATTATTTCAGAAACCTCTTCTTACTTGCCGAAAACTATGTCAAAAAACCTCAACACAATTCTTGTTATCGACATCGAAGCAACTTGCTGGGAAACTGCACCCCCACCCAACGAAGAAAACGAAATTATAGAAATAGGAATTTGTACGCTGGATATCGCCTCTGGGAAGCCGGTTGATCGTCAAAGCATACTCATAAAGCCTGAACTTTCAACAGTGAGTAAATTTTGCACAGAATTAACAACTTTAACTCAAAAACAAGTCGAGAAAGGCATCACTTTTGCAGACGCTTGTAAGATTTTAAAACGAAAATATCACTCTAAAGATTGCGTCTGGGCAAGTTATGGTGACTATGACAGAAAACAATTCCTTAAACAATGCGAATCTCGTTTAGTTCCCTATCCTTTCAATCCCAGACATATCAACGTAAAAACCCTGTTTGCTCTCGTTTATGCTTTGCCAAAAGAACTGGGAATGGTGGCGGCTTTAGAGTATTTGAATTTACCCCTAGAAGGAACCCATCACCGGGGAGTTGATGATGCTTACAATATTGCAAAGATTTTGTCCCATTTGCTTTTACAGGCGCGGCGCTAACCATTTCCAAAACTTTAATTTTAAGGTTTGGGTAAATTCGCATCCGTTAAATTAGCACCGGCCAAATTTACCCCCGTCATATTCGCATCAATGAGGTTTGCTTGTACTAAATTTGCTCCTTCTAAATTCGCGCCGGTGAGGTTTGCGTGAAATAAATTTGCTTTATAAAGATAAGTATTTTGCAGTCTTGCACCTGTTAAATCTGCTTTGATTAATTTTGCTAAACTGAAAATAGCTTTCGTTAAATTAGCGTTGTTTAACTTCGCCTCCGATAAATCTGCATAACTGAAATTTGCACGAGTTAAATTTGTAGATGTCAGGTTAGCATTATTTAATTTTGCCGAAACTAAACCCACAGATACTAATTGTGCGCCGGTGAGGTTGGCGTTGGTGAGGTTTGCGCCTCTCATATCTGCATCATTGAGAAAAACTCCTGTTAAATCAGCATTTGTTAGGTTAGCATTTTGTAAGT
Organism: Ancylothrix sp. D3o; assembly: GCF_025370775.1. NCBI lineage: Bacteria > Bacillati > Cyanobacteriota > Cyanophyceae > Oscillatoriales > Microcoleaceae > Ancylothrix > Ancylothrix sp. D3o. The sequence continues at coordinate 27,997 of NZ_JAMXEX010000024.1, forward strand.
TTACCGAATCTAAATTTGCTTGATTTAATTTGCTGCCGGTTAAATCAGCCCCAGTCATATTTGCTAACCTTAAATTAGCTTCCATCAAAATCGCTTCATTTAAAAAAGTTGCCGCTAATTTTGTTTCTCGCAAGTCTGCACCCCGCAACCTCACCCCGCGCATTCTCGCATAATTCAGGTTTGCACCTCGCAGTTTTGCATTTCTCATTTTTGCGTCTCGCATTTTGGCATTTTCTAAATTAGCCTTTTCTAAATTTGCCTCGACTAAGGTTGTGTTTTGCAGTTGAGTGTTTTTCAGGTTTGCTGAACGTAAATCAGCATTTGTTAAATCGGCTTCACTTAAGTTTGCTTCGCTTAAATTCGCTCCTTTTAAATTTTTTCCTTTCAAATTTGCCCCTTTTAAATCACATTTAATACATTCATTGGTTTTAAGTAATTTTTCCAGATGTTCCGAATTTTCTGCACTAGCCGGCATACCCCAAAAACCCGACATCAACAAACAACTTATCCCTAAAATTATCACTTTCATAAATACCTCATTTCCTCCCATCTTTTCCAATGATAAATAAATGTAAGTGTCCAGAGTGGCGCAGGCGTCCCGCCTGCGATTATTATGATTGCTGTAATTGCCAGCCCTCCTTAAATTCCATGACTTTTTCCCAAAACCCAATGCCGGCGGAAAAATCGAGAAAGTGCCGTTTCTTCTAAAGCTAAATAAATCGGTCTTCCGTGCGGACAAGTGCGGGGATTTTTTGTATTTTGCCATCTTTCAATTAATATTTGCATTTCGGCTAACGAGAGCGTTGTACCGTTGCGAATGGCGCTACGACAAGCGGTTGCGACTTGTGCCGCTTGCAAATCACCTTGAGAAATTTCTAAAATTGCCTCCGCACAATCATCTCGACTTGCTAACATCTCAGGCGCTTTTCTTGCGGCCCACAGTTGGTCGCCAAAAGGGTCTATTTCTATGCCAATTTTTTGTAAATTTTCCAATTGCGTCTCCGATAATTGGTTTAAAATAACCGGCTTTTCTAAATTAATCAATCGCCATCGTTCGCAAATTTCTTCATACAAAACTCTCTCATGGGCAATGTGTTGTTCTATTAACCACAAACCAGTCGGATGTTCAGCTAAAATATAGGTATTATGAATTTGGGCAACTGCTCGCAGTTGTAAACGTTCAGAGATACTTTCTTTGGGTGCCGGTTCAATAGAACGATTAACAGCATACCCGCCTTTTTGTTCGGAAGCTTTTAATAATTTTCCGACTTTTTGTTGACCGGCCTCTGGTTGATGACTATTACTTAACTGCAAAGCTTCAGCAATTCCTGATGCTATCGCCGCCTGCCATTCTGCCATATTATGTAAATAAATTTCTGCCTTCGCAGGGTGCCGGTTCCAGTCTATTTGTTCTGGAGAAACTCGCAAATGTAAAAAACATACGGGATAGCGATCTCTTGGTAAAGTTCTCGCAAAACAAGTAAGCAAAGTTTGCTCAATTTCTGGGTTTTTTACTAACCGGCCATTGATGGCAAATTTTACCCAATCTAAACGGTGTCGGTGACAGCGATCTGGCAAACCAATTACAATTTCTAAACCTTGATTTTGCCCTAATTCTACTTCGTGATATTGCAAATCTTGTAATTTCACATCCCGCAACAATTGCGCTGCAATATGCTGAGAATTAACCCCCGGACTAAGGCTCATGCACCGGCGTTCGTTTTGTTCAATTTGCCACATTACCCCCGGATAACACAAGGCTAAATTATGTACCATTAATTGCACTGCTCGCAACTGTTGAGCAGGCGTGGGTAAACCGGCTCGGCGTGCTTGCCAATTGCCAAATAAATCAGAAACCGTGACAATTGTACCAGGAGCAATTGCTGCCGGTTCTGTTTCTAAAGCTTCCCCCAAATTGTTATAAAATACCCGCCACCCCGCCTCGCCACTCACCCGACTGCAAATTTCCAGGCTTGACAATTGCGCTAAACTATGCAAAGCTTCACCACGAAAACCTAAACTCTTGATTTTCCATAAGTCTTCCCTGTTATGAATTTTGCTGGTGGTATGGGCACGGGCGCATTTTTGCAAGTTTTCTAAGTCCATGCCGGTGCCATTATCAGCCAAGCGGACGCGCCACTGTTCCGGCCAAACACCAATCATAATCCGCGTTGCACCGGCATCGAGGGCATTTTCCGCCAATTCTCGCACCACCGCCGCCAGCGAGTCTATCACCTCACCGGCAGCGATTAAGGAACAAACATCAGCCGGCAAAGATTCGATGCGCTGCATATAAGCGGTTTTTGGGACAACAGAGATCATATTCGTCATCAGTGATTTAATCAAAATAACTCACAAGTAATTTTTAGCCAAGCACGTTATTAAAAATTTTTCCTTAAAAAATACATTGAATAAAAGCTTTTGATGTTTTTTCTGATTGATGGTGCGTGAGTTTGTGACTCTAAACAATCAACGCTTCCCAATTTATTATGCCCAAAGATAGTTAAACAGTTCTCTCCCTAGAAAGATCCTTTGGCCTGAAATGGCTTGTTATATTGCCAATAACGTAGAGAAAAGAGAAATTCCCATGTCGAATATTTCAGACGCAATTTCAAAAGCAAAAGATGCCCTACCTGATATTACTCCCACACCTCCCAAGTTAAAAGCCATATCTTCGGCTCACGATTTGAAAGCTCGCTTGGAATGGGGCGAACCTGCTTTAACTATTTTAGACGTCCGTGAGCGTGCTACCTTCAACCAAGCTCGCCTTTTGGGTGCCATGTGTATGCCTATTGATGAACTCGTCGAGCGGGCACAATCCAGCTTGGAACCAAGCCGAGACATTTACGTTTATGGTGAAAGCGACGAGCAAACCGCTCAAGCTGCAAGTTTGCTACGCGAAGCCGGTTTTACAAGTGTAGCTGAATTACGCGGCGGTTTAGATGCTTGGAGAGCCATTGCCGGTTCCACCGAAGGCGCTAACGAAGACAGACAGCCCCCCAGCCCTTCTGCTTACAATACAGCCGCTCAAATCAAACACCACGCAGACACTCAATCGCGCGATGTTTAATTAAATTTTGGCCTATTCAAAAACCCGGTTTCTTTAGGAAAACGGGTTTTTAAGTTTGGGAAAAATTGCTTAACCAAGCTATATATTAATGCTCAAAAATATCTTTGTATTGCATTAAATCTAGGGACACGAACACCGGCAAACAATTAAAGCAATCCTGGGCCAGTTGCCAGCGTTCCTCGCGTTCCAGCATAACTTTTAACTTTTGCTGCACCGGCAATAAATAACGCACATCATTTGCCGCATAACTAAGCTGTACGTCTGAAAGATTGGCTGCATTTCCCCAATCAGAACTCTGAGCAGTTTTATCTAATTCAACTTTTTCTAACTCTTGCACAACCTCTTTAAGCCCGTGTTTTTGAGTATAAGTTCTCGCCAGTTTACTCGCCATTTTGGTACAAAAAACAGGTGCCACTTTTATATCCAGATGGTAACGCAAAGTCGCCATATCAAAGCGGGCAAAGTGAAAAACTTTCAGCACCGTTTCCGCTTCCAAAAGCATTTTTAAATTTGTAGCGTGTCTTTGACCTCTGCCAATCCGAACCACTGTAACACGACCTTCTGAGTTACATAACTGCACCAAACACAAACGATCTCGCCAAGGCAGTAATCCCATTGTTTCGGTATCAACAGCTAATCCATCCCCAACCAAATATTCTGCGAGTACGCTATCCGGTAAATCGCGGTCATAAACCTGAAACCTATCTAAGTCCATAATTATCGCTGACGAATAAAAAGCTGAGTAAAGTAATACTCTCCTTTGGCATTTTGTGCAACACCAATGCCGGTTAAATCAAAATTTCCCACCATATTCTTTCTGTGGCCCGGACTTTTGATCCACCCGACCACAGCTTGTTTTCCGGGGTCGCTGTAGCCAAAATTATATGCTAAATTTTCGCCAGCACTTCGATAATCTATCCAACGAGAGATTTCTTCCACTCGCTGATCAAAACCATCGTGGCTAAATGTTGCCCGTCCGCTTGCCATTGCTTGGCTGTGTACTCTGGCAACAGCAATAATATTAGGATCAAGTTTTAACGGCGGTAAATTCTGAGAGAGCCGGTATTGATTTACTTGTTCGTGAATCGCTCTTTCTAAAGTTGTAGGGTTTATGGATTTATGAGGCGGGGGAGGGGCTACAGTCGAGTTAGGTAGTTTAGGAAAATTCTTCTCATCTAGCACAACCACACACCCCGCTGTACCCAAGCTTAAACACAACAAAGTCACCGGCAACATTAAATAAAAATGCTTTTTCCATCGCTGATTTTGCTGAGGGTGTTGGCTGTGATTGAACTCTGGCCTCACCCCTATATTTTTAAGACAAATAAGCCTTTCTTCTCCCTTATTTTCCAAGGAAAAAGGCCGGGGGGTTAGGTTTTTTTTAACTACATTTTGCTCCCCCGGTAAAGTCTCAGAGGCGGGGGAAATTTGGCTGGGAATAGAATTTAGTTTGTCTTGCAAAGTATTGGCCGCTCAAACCTGTTACTTCCCCATTTTAACAATTAGCTAGGAGTGAGAAATTTAATCACAGTTTGCACGTCTTTGTCACCCCGACCTGAGCAGTTAATAACAATGCGGGGAGAGCCGGTTAATTGGGGGCAAAGAGTTTCTAAATAAGCAATGGCGTGAGATGTTTCCAGCGCCGGAATAATGCCTTCTAGTTTAGAAAGGCGTTGAAAAGCAGCCAAAGCTTCCTCATCAGTCACGCTGTAATATTCAGCCCGTCCCAAGTCTTTTAAATAGCTATGTTCTGGCCCTACCCCTGGATAGTCTAAACCGGCACTAATGGAATGCGGTTCAATCACCTGCCCGTCGTCATCTTGAAGTAGATAACTCATAGCACCATGTAGCACACCGACGCGGCCATGTGTGAGAGTAGCGGCGTGTTTGCCGGTGTTGACGCCTAGGCCGGCAGCTTCCACCCCAATCAGGCGGATACTTGTGTCGCCGACAAATTCGTGAAACAGCCCCATTGCATTAGAACCGCCACCTACACAAGCCATGAGAATATCAGGCACTCCGCCCCATTTTTCGAGACTTTGGGCGCGGGTTTCTTCGCCGATAATGGCGTGAAAATCTCTAACAATCATCGGGTAGGGGTGGGGGCCGGCAACGGAACCAAGGATATAATGGGTGTCTTCAACGTTTGTTACCCAGTCGCGGATGGCTTCGGAGGTGGCATCTTTGAGGGTGCCGGTGCCGGATGAAACCGGCCTCACTTCTGCTCCCATCAAGCGCATCCGAAATACATTCAGCGATTGGCGTTCCATATCATGTACGCCCATATAAATAACACACTGTATGCCAAAGCGAGCGCAGACGGTGGCAGTGGCGACTCCATGCTGACCGGCGCCGGTTTCGGCAATAACGCGCTGTTTACCCATGCGTTTTGCCAGCAAAGCTTGGGCCAAAGCGTTATTAATTTTGTGAGCGCCGGTGTGGTTGAGGTCTTCGCGTTTCAGGTAAATTTGCGGTTGGCAGTCGGGCCGGCGGTAGTTTTCGCTGAGGCGTTCAGCAAAGTAAAGGGGACTGGGCCGGCCTACATAATCGCGTAAAAGTTCTTGTAATTCTTGTTGAAAATCCGGGTCTTTGCGGTATTGGTAATAAGCAGTTTCAAGTTCTGCCAGAGCCGGCATCAAAGTTTCAGGAACGTATTTACCGCCAAACTGGCCAAATCTGCCAAGGCTGTCGGGTCGTTGGTTTAAGTTGGGTGAGATGGGAGTTATGGTCACGAGAAGTGCTGTAATTAGGGAACAACGTTAATTTTGACATCTCCCCTGCCTAGAAGCACAGGGGATTCTAAAAAGTTTATTGCTTCGTGGGCTTTAGCCACACGACGTAACGTCTTTTGACGATATGATTTGCTCATTTTAGTAAACAAATCAAATCGTTGCGGGACTGTCAAGCATCCCCTACCCACCTCGGCTAGGCTAATGCCTAGCTGTATGGCTACTTTTCTCATAATATTTGCTGCTGCTTGAGCATCTGCTGAGATAACTTTCCCTTTAGCTGTCTTATACAAACCACGCTCTACTCTTTTACCTGACGCTTCCCATCCTGCGGGTTTCTCACCATGCTTGTAGAGGGTATCGCCATCCAAGTAGAACGCTTTAGAAGTATTCGCTTCCTCGGTTAGGATAAAAACAATTCCATATTCGTTACAAAGATGTTTGAGTCGTTCGATTAATCTCCCAGTCGGTATTAAAACAAAGTTTTGATTATTACGCTTACTCATCTGGGAGCAATTCTTTTGTCCTTTATTCCATCCAATGATTAAGTTTCCAACACGGTCATTTAAACAACGGTTAATAATGAATCTAGCAGCTTTATTAATGGCATCACGCATTTGGTTATTGCGTCGGCGTTGTACTCTGTCAAGGCTGGAATCCCAGTAAAGCTCTGACTTTCCTTGTTTGTACTTAGCCACCAATCGACAATAACCCTGATTGATTGATTTAAGTTTTCTGCCATCAATGATGAGACTCTTACCCAGAGTTGAAACTCCCGTTAGCCAATTGGTTCCGCCGTGATCAAATCCCCAAGCCTGAGAGTAGTCGAGGTTAGGATTGTGCTTAATCGGTTCCTTCCCATCATCAATCACCCAGTCAACCCAAAATTCACCGTAATAAGGACGGATTGTTACCTCCTTTACCCAATCAGGATCTATAAATTACGGTAAAAACAATTTAACTTCGCTAATTAATTCAGGCTTAGTCTCCCTACTAATGGAAGGATAAAAAAGACCATCCCGGTAGTTAAGTGCTTGACGAGGGAAAGTTAATGCTGCTAATCCTCCTCTCTTTCTGTACTTAGGTAACGAAGGCTTATCCACTTCTCCTTTATAATAAGCATTGACCAATCCGTTGTAACTAGCAATTGACTCACCAACTAATTTTAATGTTTGTTGGGCTGCTTGTGCGGCTAATGATTTGTAGTGTGGGTTCTGTTTCATAACTTTGTCTAGTTCCAGATAATTTGTTTGAGATTTATAAACCTTCCAACTATGCCTTAAATCATCCCCTCGCCAGTAAGTTGCGAAAGCATTATCCATTTCTTCCAATCGAGAGTAATAAGTTTTGCGAGTATGATAAACAGCACAATTAATTAAGCTATTTGCATGACTGCATTGGTCAAGCCAAAAATCATTTTCTGCGTCTGTAAACTTTGCCTTAACTGGAATTGTTTTGTACAACTTGTTTTCACCTCCTGAGAAATATATTGTCATATATGCAGCAACGTTGTGAACGCACATCAAAAATAATTATTTGAGAATTAGATTATCTGACAGGCGAAAACACAAGTTATGCTTGTACACAGTAGAAAAAGACAAGACTATTACTACTTTGAAGAGAAGGCTCGATTGACCGTCTTGTGTTAAGAAATGAAATGGAAACAGGAGGCTAAAGCCTCGTGCGTCGGGCTTCATAACCTGCTTAAAACTCAGGGGTTCTAGCCCTCCCATGTTCTTTTTGATAGAGTAGCAGAGCCACCAAAAACTCTCTACGAAGCTAAATTTTGCCAGCTAAATATAATACATAATATCTATCTGTCGGCGGGCATCTCTTTTTTCGCACAAATCTTGCAAAGTATATTTTTGCAAAACACCATTCGCCTGAGAGCGAACTTCTTGCCAAACATCCATAACCACTGCACCTTCAAGGGTTTTGGGTGGGGCGAGATTATCAGATTTGTGAGTTTCCAACCCTTCTATACAGACTATAACTTCCCACAAAGGAATTTTCCAGGGTTCGCGGCCTAAAATATAACCGCCTTTCGCACCGCGCTGACTGCGAATTAAGCCACAGCGTCTTAAGGTGGCCAGGAGTTGTTCGAGATATCGGTCAGGGATATTTTGCTGGGCTGCAATTTGACGAATTTGCAGGGGTTCCCCATCGTTATAGTGGGAGGCTAACTCTAGCATAGCTAGGAGAGCGTATTCGCTTTTGGATGAAAGCTGCACGGTGTTTATTGAGGGTGGTGGGTATATTTTTATTATACCCCGGTTCTCCACCGGAGTTTGGATGATTATTGTCATTTGTCAAAAGTCCTTTGTCAAAAGTCATTTGTTTTGTTTTTTACGAATGACCAACAACAAAGGACAAAATTGGTTTAATAGCCCGAAAAAAGCAGAGACACGACGAATCGTGTCTCTACATTACGCTAGATAAGATTTAAAAATGCTTAGAACGTGAAAGTAGCGCGTAGTGTACCAATCACAGCATCTTCCGCCCCCACATTGAGGTTTTGGTTGGGGTTAATCAGCCAAATCACACCCGGAGTGAAGGAGATATTATCGTTGATCTGGTACTTATAGAAAGCTTCAACGTGCCAGGGAATATTATCTCCATCGATGTCGTAGCGATTATTATCTCCAGCGACGTCAAAGTTCGTCATGTAGGGTTGAGCACCTAAGACGATACCGCCCAAGTTGCCGGCTTTGAACAAATCAGGGAAGGCAAGGGTAACAGCATAGTTCCAGATCCGGCCTGTGCCACGACCAAAGCCACGATCACTCCGCAGTAAGTTTACATCGGTCATGCCAACCCAGCCACTAAGGCCAAAGCGGGGGCTAAGCTGCATCGAAGCTTGCAAACCGTAGGAGTTAGCAGAGACTGGGTTACCAGCAAAGTTGTTGGCGAAATTGGTTCCCACAAACCCGCTGGTGTTAAGGTTGTCTGGTGTCCCTAAGCCGTTGGCCAGGCCATTATCAAAGCCAAAGTTGCCAGGGCGGAAGTAGGAGTGGATATAGGTTGCAGCCAGTGAAACGTTACCAACGGCAAAGTTAAGCTGGGCCAATGCCGAGTAATCACCCCGGAAGAAGCCGCCACCGCCTTCATTGGCTCTGGGATCAAACCCTCTTGGGGCCAAGTAGCCGATGGTGAGCGAGCTTGGTTTGAAGATGTTTAAGATGTTGGTGCGGCCTAAGCGGATATTTGCGCCAATCCCTGTACCACCGCCTAAACGGTAGATGGGGTTACGTTGACCAAAGGCAGAAATCGAGCCGTTACCGCCGTCGAAGTCTTCCATGTAGGGGTTGACGGTGGGGGTAAAGTCATCCCACTGGCCCCGGTTGGCTGCAATCACAACATCGATGTTGTCGTTGAAGGGGAAGAAGTATTCGAGAGTGTCCAGTCTAACCGAGTTGCCGGTGTCGCCAAAGACGTTAAAGGTTTGGGTGCCTTCACGGGAAAATCCGTTTACATCTAAGGGGGTGGCGTTACCGACTTGCAGACGAGTGATTAACAAGTCTTTGCCGGTGAAACTGGTGTTGAGGTTCAGGCGTACCCGTTGCTGGGCTGCCGGCACATCAGTGGTCTCACCAATTGAGTCGGTACCGACAAAAATTGCTTCACCGACGAGTTTGGTGGTGGTAGAAAATTGATTTTCTTCCAGTTCGCGGGTGCGAGCTTCCAAAGCATCCACGCGACCGCGCAGGGTGGCCAGTTCGGCTTGGAATTCTTCGAGCAGCCGGTTGAGTACCGCTAAGTCTTCTATGGTGACAAAGTTAGCGTTTGGCCGAATGATTTCGGTAATTCTTTCTAAGCAAGCATTTAAACCGGCTGCAAATTCATAACGAGTCATCGCCCGGTTGCCCCGGAACGTGCCATCGGGATAACCGGCAATACAGTTATAGCGCTCAACAAGGTTTTGTAAGGCTTGGAAGGCCCAGTCTGTCGGTTGCACGTCTGATAGCTGCGAAACCGATGTCACCTGACCGTTTGAGTTATTGGCCGCGCCTTCTTTGCTGTATCTGTTGATTTGTTGCAGCAAATTCGGAGCCGGTGCCGGGTTGCTGTTAACCGGCGTTTGGGCAAGCTGTGCCGGTGCTGATGCCGGTGTCACTGCCTTGAGATCGCTTTGTTCGGGCGTCACAAGCAGAGAATTAGCTTTTGCTGCGCTTGTGTCGATGGCCGGTTGGCTTGCGCTTAAAGCCATCTCAACCTTTGGCGATTCGGCCTCTACGTTTAAAGGCAGATTTTGCGCGGTTGCTTGATTTGTACCCAGATCAGGAGTTGCCGCTGTGTTTGCAGCCGAAACCGGCCCCATCACTGCTAAAGCCGCTCCTAAAACGGCTGGGCTGACCAGTAGAGTATTCAACAAAATTTTATTCATCATCCCTCTTCTCCTCACACCTTTTTTTTTGAGAGATTAATAGGCTATGTCTTTATGTTTACCACACAACCAGCGTTTTTCCCATCCAGCTATGAGTTTGGATGTTCTAAAAGTGGCGACTCACCCGGAGTTGGCATTTCCCGCTCCTTGAACTGGAGAAGGGATTTTAGAGAATTGAGCTTTTAGCTGTTTTCTCAATCGGCGTGCCAAGCACCGAGTCATTGCTACTTTCTGGTTGTCCAGTCTGTCGCTAATGAAGTTGTTATAAGGGTAGCACATTGATGTGGTTTGCGTCATCGCCACTGCTGTTTCAAAAAACTGATTTAACTCTGTCGTCTGGTTTATATTGGATGCTTTCTGGTTTGGGCAATATGTTCTTTTCTCGACCTACTTCTAATCCGCCCTAACTAGGCAAACGCTGTCGGCGAGTTTATGCTGATTCTAGTTCTACTTCTAAGCTATGCCCAAGCACAGAAAACACTTGTCTTTGTTCAAATATCTCTAATACGTCGGCGTTTATTTTATTTTGACCGGCTTCATAGCGCAGAATTTGCAAAGCGGCCTCAACCGGCAAATTTCTTTTGTATGGCCTATCTCCAGCCGTCAAGGCATCATAAATATCAGCGATTGTCAGAATTTGTGCTTGAATGGGAATTTCTTCTTTTTTTAACCGGCGCGGATAGCCGGTGCCATCGAGCTTTTCGTGATGGCCGTAAGCAATTTTAGCAACGTCTTTAAGATCCTTCGTCCAAGGAATGCTCTTTAAAAATTCGTAGGTATGGCTAACATGAGACTCGATAGCTAAACGTTCTGCCGGTGTAAGGTTGCCTTTGCGAACTAATAGTTGTGCCATTTCACCAGGCGAAATAAGCGGTTTAATTTCTCCGTCCACATCTCGATAAGTATAGCCCGACAACTCGGACAGTTCTGAGAGGGGGGCTTCGGCTAAAATGCGCGGCTCGTTTGCTTCGAGTAGCAGTTTCCAGTAATCATTGAGCCGGTCAATTTCTCGGCTTAACTGCTGGTCTAGTTGCTCTATTTCTGTGCAAAGCGCACAGCCTTCATTTAAAATATCTTTCCTGTGCTTGATGTCACTCACGAGGTACTTAAATTTTTTTTCGGTGTACTCCATTTCTACGGTGCGCCGTGCTAAAGCAAAGCGGTGACGAATCACATCTAGCTGTTCTGGATACAGTTTTTTTTGTTTTACTAAAATTGCTTCGGGGACTCCGACTTTGCCAAAATCATGCAACAATGCTGCATAGCGCAGTTCTTGAATTTGCCGATCATTAAAGTAAATACTTCTCAAGGGGCCGTTGTGGATGCTGCTAACTTCTTGGCTGAGGCGAACTGTTAGCGTTGCCACTCTTTCGGAATGCCCCGATGTACAAGGATCTCGTGCTTCTATTACCTGCACCGAAGCTTTTACAAATCCCTCAAATAAGTTTTGAATATTTTCTTGTAAATGATTTCTTTCTATCGAGATTGCTGCCTGCGATGCCAAAGAACGGATAATTCTTTCTTCCCAGGTTGAGTAAGGTTGGGTGACTTCGAGGACGTTTTCTGCCGTCACCACCACATCCGGCGCTATTTTTCTGTTAATTAGTTGCAAAACTCCCATGATTTCTCCTGAGCGATTTTGCATTGGTAAAACCAACACCGAGCGCGTGTGATATTCTATATCTCTGTCAAAACTTCTGTCTAGCTGGTAAGGCACTTCTTTTGGCAAGTTATAAGCATCTGCCAAGTTTAAACTCAGGCCGGTTGTTGCTACATAGCCTGCCAGACTTTGCCTTGTCATGGGAATCGCAAATTCCCTAAATGATACGTTTGGCTGGGAGGCATTTTGAGCGACTTTAAATAATAATTTTGGGTTGCCGTCGCTGTCATCTACTAAATAAACGCTGCCGGCATCACTACAGGTAATTTCTCTGCTTTTGGTTAAAATTAAATTCAGTAATTCTCCCAGATCGTAACTGCTGGATAACGCGGCGCCAATATCCAAAAGTTGCTCTATTAATTCTGTTCTCTCGGCATCTCCTGCCTGAAGTTCCTGGTTTTTTAGCACCATGACCTCGATCTGGGGATAATTCACTTTTCTACAAAGCCTGCTTTCAATTTTTGCTCTTGTCTCAAACTATCTCAGCAATTACCTGAGCTAGTTTAAAGTCTGCTTCTGTTAAACCACCGGCATCGTGAGTGCTCAAGCGAATGGTAACTTTGTTATAGGAAATTTCCAGGTCTGGGTGATGTCCTGCTTGTTCTGCCGGTTCCACCAACCGATTAATAAATTCTATCGCTTCGACAAAATCTTTAAATTCCCTTTGACAGTTTAATTGTTTGCCCTCCACTGTCCAGCCGGACAACTGGGCGGCACGTTCTTGAATCTCAGCCTCTGGGAGTAATTGATCCATATTTTTTAGCCCACGCCACGCCTAACATAATGTGTAGTTTTATTTTAAGTCAGTCGGGCGTTTTCATAAAATTTTTCCTCAAAAAACTATCCGCTCTCACGCGGGGTTTTTTGGGTTTAATCCCAAATTACCAATGTGAGAGCGGTCTAGGGGGTCTTCAGATTGAACCAGACTGCCGGAAGGAACTCCTAGCTCGCCTAACTTCTGAAACCTAAGTTTCCCCGAAGGGAATTAGGCTCGCTGTTAGAGAACAGCCCCGGCGCACAGCCGGCTTACTTCAATCTGATGACCCATGCGTTTACTACTATCTGGCATAGGCATCACCTCCTTTCTCCCTAAGCGGTTTGTTGCTTATTGGATTCAGCTATCTCTTACTTTAGCACAAGATTTTGGAGTGACAAGTTGTTTTTGGGTAATTTTGTTGATTTTTTTGAAGATTTTGCTGGAGTGCCCAGAAAATGCCACCGGCTTTTTTTAGCTATGTAGGTACGGACAAACAAACCCAGTTTTTTGGAGAGGCTGCTTCACTCTAAAAAGCACCGGCATCCCAGACACAGCCTTTAAAAACCCCGCCCCTTCGCTCGCCAAATTGACAGCTTTTTAAACACCGGCCTCTACGCTCGAAAAATTGAAAACCGCTATCTAAATCAAACTAAATATTTAATTTTCTTAGCTTTAGCTGAATATTTTATTATTATTTCTAATCGGTTGAGAGCGGCCTGCGTAAAAATACCCCCCACCGTCCATAGGTGAGGGGTATTGTTTTACAAGTCAATTGTCCTTTGTCAGTAGAGACGTTCTGGCAGAACGTCTGTACTTTGTCATTTGTCAAATCGAATTTCCAGCCGAATTACTAATGACAATGGACTCTTACAGAGCGTTACCGCGAGGCAGAACTTCTTCGGGGAACTCAAAGTTTTCGTGGGGTTGGTCAGCCGGTGCCATCCAAGCGCGGATACCTTCGTTGAGGAGAATGTTCTTGGTATAGAACGTTTCAAACTC